>CAZNNK010000182.1:0-9346 GCA_964574085.1 uncultured Coleofasciculus sp. | reverse complement strand
GTTCTGATTGTTGAATGGCAATGGCGGTATGGGTGGAAAGCGTTTGCAGCAATTCGATTTCCCAGGGTTGCCATTGGCGGGGGGTTTGGCACTGTTGAGCCACCAGTAATCCCCACAAGCGTTCTTCATGGACGATGGGAACGACTAAGTTGGCTCTAACTTGAAATTGAGCGAGTAATTCAATATGACAGTCGGTTAATCCAGCATTATAGATATCTGCGACGGATTGGACTCGCCCTTTTTGGTAGAGGTGGATATAGTCTTCGGCAAAGTAGCGATCATTGATAATGGTTCCGGAAATGGGTTTCCAGCTTACGCCCACGGATTCAACCTCTACCACACCACTGCCATCTCCATGGAGGCGAAAAACCAGCACGCGATCGCACGCTAGAATCTGCCGTACTTCGGCGACGGTGGTATTGAGAATCTCGTCTAAGTCTAAGGAATAGTGAATCCGTTGCGCGATCGCGCCAATTAACCGTTCTCGCAGATATTGCTGTTGTACAGCGGTTTCGGTTCGTTTGCGATCGGTAATATCGATGCAAGAGCCGATATACCCCAAAAACTGACCACCGGGAGTAAATCGAGGTGTTCCGGTATCTAAAATCCAGCGATAGTCTCCATCGGCTCGTCGCAAGCGATATTCCATGCGAAACGCTTGACGAGCATTAAACGCCTGCTGATACGTCTCTAAACAGGATGGCAAGTCGTCAGGATGCACCCCTTCAGCCCAACCATTACCCAGTTCTTGTTCCAGAGTGCGTCCAGTAAATTTTAACCAACCCTGATTAAAAAACGTACATAACCCATCTGTACCAGACATCCATAACAGCACAGGGGCATTATCTGCCATCGTGCGAAATCGGGCTTCACTCTCTTGCAGAATGTCTTGGGTATGTTTGTTATCACTCAGTTGTTCTATTGTCGGATCAGCGACGCTAGGTACTAACCGATCCACCTCTGGCTGTCGTTTATCTTCAATAGATTGTCGATTTGTGGTATCACGCAAGCGATAAAGTATTGTCCCTCCCTGAATCGAAACCTGCTTAACATTAACCCATAAAGTACGGGGTTTGCCTGCCTGATCAGTAATGTTTATCTCAATATTACGAATAGTTCCCGTAGCGGCTAATGCTTGCCAATTCACGGGCTGGTTTCCCAAAAGTTGAGTAATATTACCTAGAGCGCGGACTTCAGATAAAGAATAGCCAAAAATAGAGGTGACATTGGGGCAGATATAAGTAAAATCACCATTGTCATTGGTGATTAAAACTGTCTCATTATTCTGGCTTAGAGTAGTTTGGGGCAACTCAGGTGACATTGACGCCGCCATTTCTCCTGACTTAGCCGCCCTCATTTCTTCACAAACGAGGCTAATGACCGAATTTAAGCCAGTTATCGGGATCAAACGGATTCTTGCCTTAACCCAGATAATCCTACCATCTTTACCAATCAATCGAGTTTCCCAGCGATGGATTTCAGTTGGATGCTGGCTTAGATGAGACAATAGGGCGTGATACTGGTGTTTGCTTTCTGGATCAAAAAGCTGATGAATTGGCTTTTGGACTAGCTGCCAAAAATCATACCCCAAATAGGCTGCACCGAACTGACTTACATCCAAAATTACCCCATCAAAATTATGGGTGAAATAAATGCAGGGAAGTGTTTCATACAATATCCGCATCCATTTTAGTTGATCCGGACTATTGCCTGTCCATGATAATTTCCCAGGCTGATAATTATTTTTGGCAATGTTCATCCATTGGGACTTTTTTAACTCGAACCTTTTCATAAGTTTACTAATGCCAATTCTATAGTCACTTGAGGCATTTTCTCGATCATAACTCTCAAATTATTATTTATTTTTCAGAGTTAGAGCAATGCTTGTAAAAAATATTTAACTTTAACGGGAGATTTAGACAAGAGTTAGCCTCATTCATTCACGTCAAATCAAATTCCAGACTAACTCTGAAACCTTTTTCCCTTGTCTTCAGAGAAACTCAGGCGCAGCGATTGTTCTTACTGGTTATCGCTCGCCTTTCATCTCTACGGTTTCTTTTTCCCAGACACACTAAACTTAGGGGTTATATCATGTCTAAACGTTGCTAAAAAAAACACGGTTTATTTCCGTCTCTCCAGATTCCTGCATCCCTTTCTCATTCACAGGTTCAATTAGACATGCATCAAGTTTCTGGACTATCTAATCATAAGCTAATACAAATTCCCACGACTGTGACAGAATCCACGAATAACTTTAGAAAACGTTATAAATCCGTTACGTATTTTGATTTACTATCCAGGTAAGTTTATTTGTCTTTACAAAAACCCCAATGGGATACCCCCTGCATCCCTATAGGCGAAAACTCATTATTATATCATGCCCGCCTCAACAGCAGTCATCATGGACTGGGGGAACTCTGCAGATGGGGGAGATGTTAGCATGAGCGAAGTGGGGCGAAATGAGTAAACTCAAAACTTACCACTCCCCCTACCGCTCTAAAGACTTACTTGAGACAAATAGCTGCGGGGATCGAAATGACGGCTTGCCCGAATTTTTTCGTAGTGTTCCCGCTCAACTGACGTGATATCTTTTGGTGTAGCGATGACAATCCGCACCAGTTGATCACCGCGTCCACCTTTCGGTTGAGTCCAGCCTTTCCCGCGCAACCGTAAGGATTGACCTGAGCGAATCCCGGCTGGCACATTAACACTCACTTTACCATCAGGAGTCGGCACCTCAATCGTGGCACCTAATACAGCCTCATCGGGCATCACTGGTACTTCACACAGAAGGTTATCACCCTCAAACTGGAAAAAGCCATGAGGTTTCAGGTCTACAATTAAGTACAAATCACCCCGTTGCTGGTTGTATTGGCTCACTTGACCCTTACCTCGAACCCGAATCCGACTTCCTGGTTTAGCACCGGGCGGAATCCGTACTTCGATGACTTCACTGCCCAAATTAATCCGTTTTTGCGTACCTCGGAAGGCATCAGACCAGCTTAAGGTAATTGTTGCTTCCCGATCCGCCCCAGCTGCTGCGGTTTTGCCACTTTCATAGCCAGCAAAATCATTAAAGCCACCAAAGCCACTGGTAAAGTCATTAAAGCCAGCACCCGTTGCACCGCCCGGAGTAGAGCGATAGGTGTAGGTTCGACGATTTCCTCGACTCCCTCCAGGCGTCCCTGTTGCGGCGGTATTAAAGCGCCCGAGAAGTTCATTAATAAACTCGTCAAAACTACCGTATTGACCAAAATCAAAATTACCGAAATCAACATTAGCACCCCCGGCTCCAGGGTATCCACCTTGTCCTGCTTGCTTCCAGTACTGACCAAACTGATCGTATTTCTTGCGTTTTTCGGGGTCAGACAAGACTTCGTAGGCTTCATTCACTTCTTTAAATCGAGCCTCGGCTTGTTTGTCACCCGGGTTCATGTCTGGGTGGTATTTCCGCGCCAGACGGCGAAAACTCTTTTTAATTTCATCAGCACTAGCCGTC
Organism: uncultured Coleofasciculus sp.; assembly: GCA_964574085.1. Lineage (GTDB taxonomy): Bacteria > Cyanobacteriota > Cyanobacteriia > Cyanobacteriales > Coleofasciculaceae > Coleofasciculus. Next base: position 5,847 of record CAZNNK010000182.1, on the reverse strand, counting down.
TTGCTCACTCCTAGGACGGCATAGTAGTCTTTAAAGTCAGTTGCAGCCATGAAGGGTTTCTCCTCTACTCCAAGGATTTAATCGATAAACTGGGCTAATAGGTCTCTACCTCAAAGCTAGAGTAACAAACCTCAGTGTCGGTTTAAGTTCGGATCTTTCTCACTCACGCGATCGCAATATCCACACCTGATGCCTCCAATACAGAAGCAGCGGCATTTTTTTCTATCATGCCGCTACATCCACACAATCTAACTCCGTGTGGTTAGCAGATAATCCTTAGATTAACTCAGCTTCTGTTGACTGACCAGTGTGGATTTCCCGATACCTGATTCCGGGAGACAAGAGAGATGAGGGAGGACACAGACCGAGCGAGATCTGAGTCACCTCAAAACCACGCCCTCGAACAAAGTGACGGGTCACAACTCACTACTTTCCCGTCCCCATCTCCCTAGTCATCAATCACGATTAAATGACTGTTCCATCAGGAATTACAGCATTTTTGAGGACAACGACAATGCCATTGCGGATCAAAAAGCCTTGTTTTTCACGTTCAGCTTCCTCAACACGATCTTTGTTCACAATTTGGACATCGTGACCAATCCGAGCATTTTTGTCAATGATGGCACGGCGAATGGTGGTTCCTGCACCAATTCCTAAGGGGACACGTCCGGTTTCTACGTTGGATTGACGTTCGGCAAAGGGTTCATAGAAGTCACATCCCATAATCAACGTGTCTTCAATCACACAACCCGCTTCAATGCGAGAGCGAACTCCCAATACCGAGTGATGGATACGACAATCTTTAAGAATACACCCTTCTCCAATAATCGATTGCGTCACATGACTATCCAAAAGTTTAGTCGGAGGCAAGTAACGGGCGCGAGTATAAATCGGTGCCTCTTTGTCGTAGAAACTAAACGGTGGCTGGGGTTGGCGAGTTAACGCTAAATTGGCATCATAGAACGCTTCAATGGTACCAATGTCTTCCCAGTAGTCGTTAAACAAGTAGGCTTGAACGTTATGATCCGCTGATGCCCCTGGGATGATTTCTTTACCAAAGTCGGTTTGTTCGGGGTTGGCTTGCAACAACTTAATCAACGCCTCTTTACTAAAGACGTAAATTCCCATCGAGGCAATATAGGGTTTTTCCTTTGCCTCATCCGGTTTCAACCCTAAAACTGTGGTATCCACCTGCATTTGCTTCAGGGCATCCCCTTTGGGCTTTTCACTGAAATCAATCACCCTGCCGGTGTGATCAATTTTCATCAAACCAAAACTGGTTGCCAGTTTTTCACCGATAGGCACCACAGAAAGGGTAATATCGGCTTTCGTTTCACGGTGGTGTTCCACGAAATGGCGATAGTCCATCCGATAGAGATGGTCGCCGGACAGAATGATATATTCATCAACATCCCACTCCTCTAGGAGCCACAAATATTGACGAACCGCGTCGGCTGTGCCCTGAAACCAGCTAGGATTTTCAGCCGTTTGTTGGGCAGCCAGGACTTCAACAAATCCATCGGTAAAGCCAGCAAAGTTATATGCACGGGCAATGTGCCGATTTAAGGATGCTGAGTTAAATTGGGTAAGAACGTAAATTTGATAGATCTCGGAGTTGATGCAGTTACTGACCGGAATGTCAATCAGACGGTACTTACCCGCCAAGGGAACAGCCGGTTTAGCCCGCAGCTTGGTCAATGGATAAAGGCGGGTGCCCGCGCCACCTCCGAGAATGATACCTAATACTCTTTTCACGAAACACCTCTGGAATGCCGATAGACTCTCAAGTCTTAGTGTCCGCTTGTGTGGAAATCTTTTCAAGAGGGTAAGGGAGAAAGTTGGCTCTCTCCAAAGAAAGAAAAACTCAAAAAACGGCGGGAATAGAGGCACTCCAGAGACTTCTACCCCAACTAGAGTAATGATTTGAGCCGGGTGTCCCCCGCAACGCTGGGGTTGAACTTGTGAGTTCTACGCCGTTATTATAAATTTCCACTACATTAGGATAAAGAATGGCAAAGGAAGTGAGAGATGTCAGCACAACTGTTACTGGTCGATGACGAACCGGGCGTTCGGGTGGCGGTCAAGGAGTATTTAGAAGAGGTGGGGGGGTTTAGCGTCGATGTTGCTAGTAATGCCAATGATGCGTGGCAAATGTTGCAACAAAAAACCCCCGATCTGGTGATTACCGATATTATGATGCCTCAAGTCGATGGGTATCAGTTTCTCAAGAAGCTGCGAGAAGACCCACGTTTCAAATCATTGCCAGTGATCTTTCTCACGGCTAGAGGCATGACTACAGACCGAATTCAAGGCTATCAGGCAGGTTGTGATGCTTATCTGTCTAAACCGTTTGATACGGATGAATTGGTCGCCATGGTACAGAATTTGTTGGAACGTCGTGCCGCTACGGCACAGGAAACGGCGGGTACAGCAGATTTAGGGAATATCGAAAAAGAGCTGACCGCGATTCGGGAAATGTTAGCTCAACGGGGTAATATTTCCCAAACTCCGCCCCCCATCCGCATTGACTTTACGCCGCGAGAGCAAAGTGTATTGGATTTGGTTGCCCAAGGGCTGATGAATAAAGAAATTGCCAGCCGCTTGGAAACCAGTGTTCGCAATGTGGAGAAATATGTCAGTCGCTTGTTTAGCAAAACTGGAACCAATAGCCGCACCGAGTTAGTCCGTTATGCCCTGGAACATGGCTTGACTCAGTAAAAGGTTCTGTGCCATAGCTCGGTCAAAGGGTAATCGGGTAAAAAAGCAGCGGAAAATAAAATTATACGAAATTTAACATCGTCAAACCATAGGATTTCTAGTGCTAATCTAGGTGAATGTCACTAACTTAGAGGTGTATCGTCAGCGACGCAAGCGTTTATGGCGAAGACAGTGCCACTACGAACGAACCTAACTTAAGCAGCGTGACAATTCCACTACCTAGAATAGAAACAGATGGCAACCTTAGTTGTAACCACCGACACGGTTTTCAAAACCAAACCGATTCAGTCTTCAGAACTCCCGGACTCCGAGAAGCACCCTGTATCCCAGGGAGAATTCGGACTTACAAGTTACCAGGAGGAAAATGGTCATTTTAAAGTCACTTTAGCTAATCCCCTTGGCGATCGCACGGAATGGTATGTGTTTCAAGGACACGCCGATGTCCTCAACACCTCTACCTTAGTCATCACGCAAGATACGATTTTCAAGACCAAACCCCTGCAAGCCAAAGACCTACCTGACTCCGATAAATTCCCCGTTTCCCGACGAGAACTGGCGGTCAAAACCTTCGAGGAACGAGGCGTTCATCTGCTAGTGACATTAATTAATCCAATTGACAGTGATTCTAACCGCCTGGATTGGTATGTGTACGAAGGTCACATCGATTTACTCAAAATCGCCACCTACTCCCCACCCATGGACGAACCCGAACCCGTGAATCGGGGGATTTTGTTCCGATTACCAGGACGCGGACAAGTTGGAACGAAGGACTCGATCATACCCAATGGCAATTTTACCTGGGGTGAAGCGACCAAAAATGGGTCTCGCATACCTGTTAATGAACTGATTGTGAATAACATCATCGCCATGGCGCGACGGATGGAAGAGGTGAGAGAACGATTGGGAAATCGACCCACGATTATTACCAGTTGGTATCGACCTCCGCGTGTGAATCGGGCTGTTGGTGGTGCGACGCGTTCGACTCACTTACAAGGACATGGGGTTGACTTCGTGGTCAGTGGACTAACACCGCGAGACGTGCAGCGACAACTTGATTCCTGGTGGCCCGGTGGATTGGGATATGGTCGGACGTTTACCCATCTGGATAATCGAGGGTATCGGGCGAGGTGGAATTACAATTAGCTATTCCCTATTCCCTGTTCCCTACTTAAATAAATTGCCAAACTTTAATCGTTTTATCTTGAGCCGCACTCGCCAAGGTTGAACTATCTGGACTAATTGCCACAGACATAACACCAGCGGAATGATCCGATAAGGTCTGGATCAGTTTTCCACGACCCGGATGCCAAAGTTTAACCGTTCCATCAGCACTACCACTGATTAATAGGCGACCTTTGGCGCTGATTGCAATAGAATGAACCGCATCTGTATGTCCAGTCAGCGTCAATAAAATATCACCTGTCCTCAAGTTCCAGACTTGAATCGTCGCATCCGCACTACCACTGATTAAAAGTTGACCGCTAGGACTAAAGACGAGTGAATTGACGGCATCGGTATGCCCCTGTAGGGTTAGCTGAATCTCACCTGTGGCTAAATTCCACAATTTAATCGTGCGATCTGCGCCACCACTCGCCAGGATATGTCCATCTGGACTGATGGTAACTGTTTGAATCATGCTGGAATGACCATCAAGGCTTTTCTTTACATCTGGGGTCTGGACATTCCAAATGTTAATTCTTTGATCAGCACTACCACTGGCGAGAATCTGTCCATCTAAACTGATGAAAACTGACTTAATCCAACCTGAATGTTGCTTTAGGGTATGCTTTAATGTTTGGGTTATTAATTCCCAGATTTTAATCGTGTGATCCCAACTACCACTGACTAAAAACTGTCCATCTGGACTAAAAGCAATGGCATCAATTAAGCTAGAATGTCCAGAAAATGTACAACTGGGTATACCACTCTCCAGATGCCAGAGTTTGACGCTACGATCCGCCCCCCCACTCGCCAGGATATGTCCATCCGGGTGAAAGGCGATCGCATGAATCGAACTCGAATGACCCCGCAATGTCCGTACACATTGCCACGTCGGTGTTAGCGTGTTTGGTTTAACCGATGGATTTGGGGAAACGACTGATAATGATTGGGCTAACGTCTGGGTTAGATGCAAATCCTGGAGAATCTGGGCGGCTGACTGATAGCGCAGCTTCACCGCCCCCTCTAGCATTTTATTCAAGGTTTGCTGGAGGCGATCGCTAATCGGTTCAACCAGGTAATCTTGCCAGACCCAAATTCCTTCTAAACTGTTAAATAAGTCAAAAGGATGAATGCTAGTCAGTAAATGAATACAAGTTACCCCTAAACTATACAAATCACTACTCGCCACCGCTTTGCCCATCAGTTGTTCCGGGGCGGCATAAGCCGCAGAACCAATCACGGTTCCGGTTCGGGCTAATGCTGTTTTTGTGGTCAATTTTGCGGCACTAAAATCGACGAGAACCAGTTGATCGGCTTCTGTCTCGATTCCTGTACTGGGACAACAGATAATATTGGCTGGATTAATATCGCGGTGAATAACCTGATGAGAATGAATATACTGTAATACAGGCAACAGTTGTGCCAAGATATGGCGAATCTGGGTTTCCTTAAATGCCCCTTGTTTAGCTAATTGTTGAGCTAAGCTTTCTCCTTCTACTAAGCGTTGCACGATCGCACCCGCTGTTCCCCTTTGCAGATTGGGTTCAAAATAAGCCAGCAGTCGGGGAATTTGGGGATGTTCGCCTAGGGTTTGTAATCGGGCAGCTTCTTGACGAAAAGATGCCGCCGCTTTATCGATATTGGTTGTCCCTTGATTTGTGGGTGAAAACTGCTTGATAATACAAGCGGATAATCCCGACTCAGATTCGTCAATTGCCCGAAAGGTACGACCAACACCCCCCTGACTAATCAACTCCATCGCCCGGTAGCGATCGCCTAAAAGTAATTTTGACCCACAAGTGGAGCAAAATCTGGCATGATCAGGGTTGTCGGGTTTGGGGCAAGTCAGATTAAGGCAATAACTCATTCGTGAATTTTGGCAGTCAGGAATTTATCCTATTGTGGCTTGTATTCAGCTTCCCCAGCTTCCCCAGCTTCCCCAGCTTCCCCAGCTTCCCCAGCTTCCCC
>CAZNNK010000181.1:0-9366 GCA_964574085.1 uncultured Coleofasciculus sp. | reverse complement strand
ATCCTTGCCGTAGTGCGAGCATCTTGCTCGCTACATCAAGCATCTTGCTCGCTACTAATACCCAATTTAAATGCATTACAGCTTACTATTGCCAAAAACAGAATTAAGATTTACAATGACCAAGTTTAATGAATTGAAAAAACTCGGTATAAACAGGAGGTTAAATAAATATTATGAGTAGCGATAACCGAATAGATATTGCCTTGCTAGTGCTGCGAATCAGCGTGTTTCTTGTCATGCTAATGTGGACGCTAGATAAATTTGTCAACCCTGACCATGCCGCCGCAGTTTACCAGAATTTTTATTTGATTAGTGGGCTGAGTAATCAGATATTTTACATCATTGGTGCGATTCAGCTTATTATCATTCTGGGATTTGTCGCAGGCTTCCAAAAGCGGTGGACTTATTGGCTAGTGCTGTTTTTCCATGCGGTTTCCACGTTCTCATCCTTTCGGCAATATTTAGCACCCTTTGACAACTTATTATTTTTCGCCGCTTGGCCCATGCTGGCGGCTTGCTTTGCCCTTTACTATCTTAGGGATATGGATACCCTCTGGACGGTTGATTAAGGGTAGCCGCGTAGAAGCATAAAAACACATTTTCCCTATTGCCTCTCCCCACCACAAGACTCCCTGCAGCAGCCCCTAAGTAAGGGAAATTACGACTTCAGGGGACGAGTAACGTACAGGATTAAAAGGGTAAACAGTCCCACGCCAGCCACATATTTAATCAAATCAGGAACCAGAGGGTTGGGAGAGAAAAAGCCTTCAATGATCCCAGCAATAATCAGCATTGGCACAATGCCAAAAACTAACTGGGCGGCTTGAGACCCATACACTTTAATCGCATCAACCCGACGATAGTGTCCAGGAAACAGAATTCCGCGACCAATTAACAAACCTGCACCTCCGGCGAGGAAAATGGCGGGAAGTTCCAGGGAACCATGGGGGAATACAAACGCCCAGAAGGGATATGCCAAATTATTTTGACCGACTAAGGTGGCGACAGCGCCGATATGCAAGCCGTTGAATGCCATCAAGAAGATCGTATAAGCGCCCGCCGTAATGCCACCTGCAACCGCGCCAAAGGAGACGCGAATATTGTTAATCATAATATTGCTAGAGGCTAAGGGTTCAATACCCACAATCGAACCCATCCATAATTCTCCGCGATCGCGTACCTTCTCGATCAAGTGATCCGGAACCACCAACGACATGAACACCGGATCAGTCCAAGCCAACCACCACGCCACCAGCGCCGCCCCTAAAAAAATTGCTGTGGCGATGGCGGTGTAACCCCAGGTTCGCTGCACCACCTCTGGAAATCCCCAGCGACAAAACTGCCACACTCCTTGCCATTCCTGACGTCGAGATCCTTGATAAATTTGGTTATAGCTGCGAGAGGTCAACCGTTGTAAATCTTGCACCAGGAGAGTTCCCACCTGGTTGGTTCTCGCCCGGGCTAAATCCGCCGATACTGAACGATATAAACTCGCCAGTTCCCGAATTTCCCCCGCCTGTAACGACTTTAGCCCTTTTTTTTCCACTTGCCGCAACAGAGTATCCAACCGCTTCCAATTGGGTTCTCGCCGCGCAATCCAACGTTGAATATTCATGAAATTTCACTGAAGATTCTGCCTGACTTCGCTTAAGATAGCTTTAAATTCAGTATTTCACCGATCAGGAGATGTTTAGCCAATGTCCCAGAATCCCGACCCCCGCCAATCCATGGGACCCTTGAGTGTAGGTAATGTGGTTAGCGCTGGCTTGCGGCTGTATCGCGATCACCTGAAAGTCTATTTTGGTATTGCTTGCCGAGCAACGTTGTGGGCGTTATTGCCATTTGTCATCCTAATTCCTATTCCTCTGGTGTTGATTTACGATCAAGCAAATCCAGCCATTTTAGGATTACTGATTCCGGCGGGTTTCGTCCTGTTTTTTTATGGCATGGCTAAATATATGGTCAATTCGGCGCTTATTTCACGATTAGCCTTTGGTGAATTAACCAATCAACCCGAAAGCGCTAGAGATGCTCGCCGTCAAGTCAGTCCTAAACTCTGGATTTTTTTGCGGGCTTATCTCCTGTTTTTACTTTTAAGTTTGGGTATATGGATTGGCTTCTATCTCATGGCTTTAGTTCTGGGTATCCTGGGTGGATTTCTGGCAGTTTCCGTACAGGATAATATTGCAATATTAGTCGTTTTAGGATTAATCGGGATTATACTATTCGGCATAGCATTAAGTGTAATTATCCGAATTTTCACAAGGTTATTTATGTATGAAGTTCCCTTGGCTATAGAAGAAAATATAACAGCAAGTAAAACTATCCAACGGAGTTGGAGTTTGACTAAAAATCATGTAGGGAGAGTTTTCTTGACGTTAACTGTTGCCTTTTTAATTTCCATCCCTATCTATATTATTGTTCAAATCATTGTCAGTATACTTCAGGGGGTTTTATTGACGATTTTAGCGGCAGATCCAACATCAGTGGGGTTTCAAATACTTTCAATTATTGTGGGATATGTTTTGGGATTAGTAAGTGGTGCATTGCTCTTACCCTTCTGGCAAGCCATTAAAGCTGTGGTTTACTATGACCTCCGCAGTCGTCGAGAAGGTTTGGGAATGCAGCTACGCTAAACTTATGAATTCTATCTGCCATGCGATTTTTTAACCGAGTCACGCTGCAAACTCCAGAAAGTGTTGAACTAGAATTCACGCTCGCCGGAATCGGCAATCGAGCCTATGCCCTGTTAATTGACTATATTGTTTGGGGCTTAATTCTCATTGTATTCCTACTTGCTTGGGCATTTTTATCCATTCAATTTATTGGTGTTATTGAAGATTTAATCGGCAGTGAAACCCGGTTAGAGCTTTGGTTGATTTCCATCCAACTCTTACTTTACTTTTTTATCTATGTCGGTTATTTTGTTTTCTTTGAAACCTTATGGCAAGGGCAAACGCCAGGAAAGCGCTATGTGAAAATTCGCGTCATTCGCGATGATGGCAGACCCGTGAGACTCCAGCAAGCCACGTTACGGGCTTTACTACGACCCGTTGATGATTTATTTTTTCTGGGAGTATTTTTCATCGCCTTAGGAAAACGCGAAAAGCGGATTGGAGATTGGGTAGCCGGAACCTTAGTGATTCAGGAAGAACAACCCATTACCGCCGCCAACTTTTCCGTATCGGAATCAGCCACAACTCTGGCAAATCAACTCCAGACTCAAGCTGATTTATCTCGCTTGTTACCCGATGATTTTGCCGTCATTCGAGAGTATTTGCAACGGCGTGGAGGAATGACACCACAATCCCGCACGCAGTTAAGCCGACAACTAGCGAGTCAGGTGAAAGACATCATTGACCTGGAAAATGTGCCTCAAAAGGTGACGGCGAATGTCTTTCTTGAGGCGGTGTATCTAGCCTATCAGCAGCAATCTTCGACTGACTCTAGCCCTTACTCTGGATAAACTGAAAAGCAGTGATCCAGATCATTGCCAGCCAAGGGCTGAACTCAAACCAATCGCTACCGCGATCGCTCAAACTGGAAATACTCAATGGGGTACTTGTGATAGACCCTGTGATAGAGTAAGCCTTTCAATGATCGCCCGATTGCGATTATCCTAAAAAAGAAGGGGTGCAAAAGTCTATCGAATCCAATTTCAGAAAGGAAGCGCTCATCGCTTGGCTCGCCAAGCGCTTTGACCGATGCTGGGTGCTAGTGCAGCGCCCTTGGAAATACTTGAGCAGCTTCGTAGATACGATGAAGCTGAGGGAGCAATGTAGAGACGCGCCATGGCGCGTCTGGGAGCTGGGGGAGATAGTAGCTGTTCACAGTTATTTTCGTCTTCTTGCACTAGGATGCCATAGAGTGAATAAAGGCGCGAACAGCGAACATGGAGGGAATTCGTGATGCATTCAACACCGATTGATTGTTACCTTGCCGGATTAGCAGCGACAATGAAGTTAGACTAATGTGCAAATTGCAGTCTCGTTTGATCAGATGGCTTTTGCTGACAACCTAGATACAACTCTCATGACCGATATTATACTTAGTGGGCGCTACCGCGTTATTCGTCAGCTTGGAGCGGGTGGGTTTGGAACCACCTTTCTCGCAGCAGATCAACAATTACCAGGTCATCCTTGGTGTGTTGTCAAGCAACTGAAGCCAAAAACCACTGATTCGGCGATGTTGCAGACAGCCAGACGTTTATTCAATACCGAAGCTGAGGTTCTGTACAAATTAGGAAACCATGAGCAAATTCCACGACTGTTTGCTCACTTTGAAGAAAATCAAGAATTTTATTTAGTCCAAGAATTTATCGAAGGGGATAGTCTATCTAAACTTTTGCCCCAGGGTAAGCCATTAAAAGAAGCAATTGTTATTCGGCTATTACAAGAGATTTTAAAGATTCTGGAATTTGTTCATCAGCATCAAGTGATTCACCGGGATCTTAAACCCGCCAATATCATCAAACGCAAATCCGATAATAAAATTGTTTTAATTGATTTTGGCGCGGTTAAACAAATCAGTACTCAACCTGTGGAAACCCATGAACCAACGGCGCTGACGATTGCCATTGGTTCAGCCGGCTATATGCCCAATGAACAATTAGCCGGAAAACCTCGCTTTAGCAGTGATATCTATGCGGTGGGGATGATCGGTCTCCAAGCATTGACCGGATTACATCCCAAACAATTGCCCCAAGACCCTGAAACCAGTGAATTTAGCTGGCGCAATCAACTCAATATCAGCCCAGGACTTGGTTATGTAATTGATAAAATGGTGCGCTATGACTTCCGTCAGCGTTACCGTTCCGTCACAGCAGTGCTGGCTGATCTGAATAATTTAAGTCATTACAATTCGGGTATCATTACATTCCCTTCAGGGAAAGGAACCGTTGGGCAACGGGGGAAAACCCCAGAGTCAAAATTGACCGATATGCCCACTCGGATGTTAAGGAAAACTAGCGGAGCAACGGGTCAGTCGGGCATGAAAAATTCTGCCCAATCCTTGACCGGAACCGGAGAAAATTCGGCAGCGACATCACCAAAACATCCTCGAAATTCAGCCGTCAACAATCCCACATCAGAGACAAATCTTGATAACCAAGATGCTACAGCGCAATGGGATTATGCTCCGGACGCACCAACGCAGATTATCAAGGATGAATCGCAGACGAGTCCCCGGAGAACGGTTGCGTCCAAGTCCAATCCCTCCCAATCCTTCTCCCCATCGAAAAAACCGATTCAGTCGAATTGGCTCAATCTGCTGAACGGGAAAAAAGCCAAATGGATAGCAGCCGTTGGCTTGCTGATTGTTGCAGTAGCGGTGACTCCTTTGTATGTGTATTGGCAACAGCGTCCGTTTTCTAATCAGGTGTCTTCTCCATCCACGGACACCGCCAAGGATAACGAGTCCACCCCAGAGAATCAACAGGCAAAATCTACTCTATCTCCCGATGAACCTCAACCGATCTTACCTACCCACACTGTCCTGACCCCCTCACCCTTGCCGCCGATTGATTTAGCAGGAGAATTAGAGGCAAAATCGTTTATTAATTCGGTGAATAAAAGCCAACAAATTTTCTATTTACAACATGGAAAATTTGCCTCTAGTTTCGAGGAGTTGGCAATTCCCTTGCAATCACAACCTGAATCTTACCAGTATCAGATCGTCTCCGCGAATCAACAGCAGGCGCTGGTTACGGCGCAAGCCAAAAAACCGGATTTAAGGAGTTATACCGGAGCGGTGTTTGTGATTGGGGAATCGACGACTGATCAAATTTGCCAAACGAATCAACCGTCACAAACGCCTCCTAGTCAACCGGAAGTGGTGGAGAATACCATTCAATGTCCAGCGGGTTCTTCGCCACCATCCGAAAACAGTGATCAGTCAGAAGTAGGGGGGCAAAATTAAAATGGATGATTGAGGTACACAGATGTTATTTAAACTGAGAGAAAACTATCAGCATACCTCCACTCATCACCAAAGCGATCGCGGCGGGAACCAGGGGTATCCAACCCCCTTGCAGAAAAAGAACCCAGCCGCTTCCATATAAAATAGCGATCGCGACTCCGCCTCGGATCAGAAACCCTCGCGGTGAACGAGAAGTTTGAGCGAGGAGTCCGCCAATTAAAGACCAGCCGCAAATCCACAGGATCTCAATGGGTTCTGACCACCACCAGATCAGGGGTCGCTGATCTAAAACAGCACTGAGAATTTGACTGACCATCTGCGCTTGAATTTCTATTCCGGTCATGGTTTGAACGGTTCCTTGTCCTTTACTGTAGGGAGTCAGCCAACGATGATCGTTAAAACTAGGAGCGGTGGTACCAATTAGAACAATACGATTTTTGATGTGGTTGGGATTAAATTGACCTGTAAGGACATCGGTAAGCGTAATTTTCTCAGCAATCTGATGCGTGGCGCGGTAATTGAGTAAGATTTGGTGACCACTGGAATTGATCGTCGAATAACCGCCAGTGTTTGTATCTAAGGTTTTAAATGCGGTTGAACCAAGCTGAAGATACCCGTCGGAATTCAGGTGTGGCTCAATTCCTTGAGTGGCTAGGTAATGACTCGCAACCTGTATACTAAAAGCGTATTGATTTTGACAGGGTGAGGCGTCAGAAACCGCAAGAAGATGACGACGCAGAATATCATCGGTATCCAGGATTACATTATTAAAGCCTTGTCGTTCGCCTGACACTTCCGGTGGCGGTATCACCCCAGGATCACCATAATGGCAAATGGTAAACAAGTGATCGCTCGTTTTCATGGCTTGGGCTAATTTGGGATAATTACCGTCTACTGGGCGATCGCGATAAATGTCTAAGCCAATGGTTTGGGGTTGATATGACTCTAATTTAGCCAGGAGTTGAGCCAAGGCGCGATCCGAGAGAGACGCACCCACTCGTTCGGTTGCGGGTTGAGCCTGAACGTCTTGTTCGGTAATCTCAATAATTAAAAGTCGTTCATCAGGTTCTTCAGGGGGTTGTAACCGCATCAGATGATCAAAGACTTGCAGTTCCCAAGACTCCAACCCACCGCGCGATCGCACTCCCAAAACCAGACTTGTCGCGATCGCGGCTGTGATCAAGACGATGAGTATTTTCCACCACCAGGGTTGCAGGTACGGATCAAGGGTAATAATATAAACGGGGACAGGTTGGGGAATATTCTTTAACAGGCGTTCTCCGGCTTTCGTAATCTGAAGCTGTTGCTGATCCTTCACTCCATTCAGATGATCCTGAACGGCTTCATAGACGGTTTGGGAAATACAAATCCCGCCTGCTGGTGCTTCGGTTTGCAGTCGCGCCGCCACATTCACCACATTACCCATCACATCATCGTGATAGGTGTTGATAAACTTACGGGAGGGTGAAACACCAAAATCATTTTGCACGAAAAACACTTCCCCTAGATGGATACCAATGCGATGGCGGAGAATGTCACGCTTGGGTAAATTCGCCGCCGCGGTTTTGATGGCTTGTTGGATCGCGATCGCGCAATCAACGGCATTTTCTGCACTATCAAAGCGCATCAACCACCCATCTCCCAACCCTTTAAGTATCTCGCCGGAAAACTGCTCACAGCATTTACGGATGACTTGAAAATCCCTCCGCAGCAGTGCCAAGGTATGCTGCTGATCAACTGCCATTTTAGCTGAAAATGATTCCACATCGGTAAAGACGATGGCAAGAATCCGTTCTTTGGGACAATGCTTTTCAATCCAATCAAGATTAAAAACGGCTTGATAAATCGGGTTATACACCACTAAATTACCCTGATGCTTATTCACTAACCCCGATAACCGCAATTCAATATGTTCAGGACAATTTTTTGCCTCAACACTTCCCTGTTCTAAAATAATTCGATAAATCTGGAGTGCTTGTTGACAACAGTGAGGTTGTCCCAGCAGGCGATCGCGAATCGTTCTCAGATGTTCCGGTTCATCTTGGGCTTCCCAATTGGTAATGATCTGCCTTTGCACAAACTGTTCTACCCATCGCGGCGCTTCATTTTCCGGAATCGTGCAGAGTCCATTCTCTTTTTGGTGACAATGATTCACCAACAGCCAACAGAGTTTCTGGGTGAGAAACGGTTGACCCCCCGTCCAATACAATACCTCGCTTAATACGGCTTGGGGACAGCTTACTCGCCCGACTAATCCTTGAATTAAAGCCCCACTTTCGTGGAGTTGAAACCCCTTCAATTCAATGGCTCGACCAATGTTAAAAGGTGTCGCCTGTTTATCTTGAATTAAATCCGATGGTGTGGCGACTCCCAATAAGGCAAAGCTAAGGCGTTTGTAGTCGGATTTAGCTGCCCGTTTATCATAACAGTTACGAATCAGGGCAAAAAAATCATCCGCCGGAAAACTTAATCCTAAAACACTATCAATTTCATCGATAAAAATAACAATGTTTTGGGTTATTTGTGCCAGCAATACCGTCTCTATAAATTTGCCCAAACGCTGCACCGGAGAGAGATCCTCATACTCCCGTAACCAGTTCCGTCGATTGACTTGTAAATCGAACCCACTGATTAATTCTTGGATAATCCCACCGTACCATTGTTGGGCGCTAATCTGTTGACTGCCAATCCCATTCAGTTCAATTTCGGCACAGGCAATTCCTTGGGCTTGCAGTTTGCACATCGTCCGAATTCGCAGGGAAGATTTGCCCATTTGCCGAGAGTTAAGGACATAGCAATACTCTCCTGCTAATAAACCATTATAGAGTTCAGAATCGGCTTTTCTAACCACATACGTGGGCGCATCAGCGGGTAAACTTCCGCCAAGATGATACCGATCAGACCCGTTGACTTCATCCGCTCTCATTAGGTATTCACTCCTTAATGATGGCAGAAATATTGCCGATATAAATTACAGCGAGGTTCGACCTGATTCCCCGACCGTTTGACTAATCCTATACTATGAAGTTGATAGGCTTGCATGGGTTCAATTTGTACAGGCTGTGCCGTCATCACAACGGTTTTAAACGCTTCTGCGAGTTGAGGATTAGATTGTAAATATAACCAATTTTCTCGCAAATGACTGGCATAAATTCCCGCATCTGTCGATGCAGTGGATAAAAGTTGTTCAATGGTAATGTTGGGGTCATTTTTTAGGTGGGTAAAGGCGCGTTCGACTAAATAGGGATGTCCTCCGATCATGTTGATTAAGGGTTGAAGGTAACTCAGATCAGCCTTGAGTCCATAGTTTTGGGCAAACTCTTGTATCTGTTCTAAGGTAAAATCGGCAAGTTCAATGGGCAAGCCAACATTAAATGGCGATTGATTAATATTGAGGCGAATGTAAACATCAGTGGAATGGACGATAATCAACCGCAATAGTTGCCACCG
>CAZNNK010000180.1:0-9406 GCA_964574085.1 uncultured Coleofasciculus sp. | reverse complement strand
TAGTATAGCCGCCGCTAAATGTCCTGACTGGGATGGATTTAACACGTTTCATACTCTTGCAGACGGCGTTCTCAAAGAACTACGCCTGCATCAGAATTATGCCACAGCCTGGGGAGTCAGCTTGCACCAGATTGAACCCGCTATAGCGACGCGGCGTTATACTGACTTCTTGTTGTCAACAGCTTGGGGACGTGAGTTTAGTTTAATTACAGTAGCGATGACACCCTGTATGCGCTTGTATGGGTTTTTGGGTCAAGAAGTAGCCAAGAATGGCATTCCCGAACACACCTATACGGATTGGATTCGCACCTATAGTAGTCCAGAGTTTGAGCAGTTAGCGCAGCAATTAGAGAAGTTGACAGATCAATATGCCCAACTCTCAGCCCCTGTCAAATCCAGCTACCGCTATGCTATGCTATGTGAGCGAGACTTCTTTCATTCAGCATGGCAAGCTGGTCATTAACAGTAATACAATAGTAATTAAGATAGAATTTTGATTAAATTTCATGAATAAGTTTTATCCACAAAGTTAAACAATAAACTTCAAAAATTTACTTTTGATTAATAGATTCTATTTTTTGGTAATTTGTTAATTCTCTTGAGAGTCATATATATTATGAATAGATTTCCTGACTTTATCATTATTGGTGCGGGTAAATGTGGTACGACTTCATTACATAACTATCTCGCTCAACATCCCCAAATTTATATGTGTCCCAAAAAAGAAACCTTCTTTTTTATTAATGAAAAAACGCGAGAAAAACACAAGCCTTGGGGAGCAGTGACTACTGTTGAAGACTATTGTTCCTTGTTTCAAGATGCACCCAAAGGTAGTGTAACGGGGGAAATCTCTACAAACTACTATGCCTATCCTGAATCAGCCCAGTTGATTTACCAGCACATACCGACAGTTAAAATTCTTGCTATATTGCGAGATCCAGCAGAACGAGCATTTTCTGGTTATCAAATGCATGTTCGTCAGGGAATTGAAAAGAGAAGTTTTGAACAAGTTATTTCGGAAGATAACAAATATGTAAAACGAGGATTTTATTTTTCGGAAATTATTCCTTATTTTACAAGATTTAATCGTCAGTCTATTAAAATTTTATTGTACGATGATTTATGCCAAAATCCTATTGCGTTTATGCAAGATTTGTTTAAATTTATTGAAGTAGATGATAACTTTATTCCAGACATGAGTAAAAAAGGAAGAAAGGGTGGACTACCTAAAAATCAATCTTTAAATCAACTATTAACCAAACCTAATTTACTCAGGAGTTCTGTTGCGGCTGTTCTGAAATTAGCTATGCCACTACAGCTTCGGCAAAAAATTAGAGCAGGACTGATTAAGAAGAATACTTACAAAGCTAAGCTTTCTCCAGAAGCAAAAAGGAAACTAATTGAAATTTATAAAGATGATATCCTTAAGCTTCAAGATTTACTTGAAAGGGATTTATCTAATTGGTTATCTATGCCCAATCAAGTCAAGGAATAGATAAATATTGAATATATTCCTAGATTGCTATATTATGGACAATTCACCGGACTTGATATTATTTCTGTGCTATTCATTTTTAAGTGGGTTTACCGTTTAACCAATGGGAACAATTTAACCCAGTAAGTTCCTGTAATTGAATGATATCATCATGGTAAAAATCGAGTATTTCTGTCCTGATACGTTCTGATAAAGGTGGTAGAGGTTTTTCCTGACTTTTTTCTAGAAACGTTTTTATTTGGGGTAAAAGTGGTTTAAAAATAGGTTTAAAAAAATTTTTTATATTATTTCGAGAGTTGACAATTTGCAAAAGTTTTCTAGAAGAGTTATCTATTTTTAGGTTGCCTTTATGATAGCGTTGTTTAAAATCAAACTCAAAATTTGAATCTACACCAATAAAAGTAAGTAGTTCTTTGAAAAATACTTGTTTTTTATGGACTATATCATCATATAACAAAATTTGTATTTTTGCTCGATCAAACAAATCAAAATATTTTTTTAGGTTTTGATAATACAAACCCGGCTTGCGAAATGTTTCTTTTTCAAAAAATTTCGATAAAACAACTGAATCAAAATCCTTTATTTGTTGTGGTGTGAAATATTCTCCCCTAGCCCATAAAATATGAGAATAAGCCCTTTCAGCGGGATTTCGCAATACGGCAATAATCTTTACATGAGGAAATAAATTTTGAATCCTGGCAGCCACACCATCACCATGAAGATAAACACTGGAAACCTCACCCAAAGCTTTTTGAGTTGTAGCTCCTTCAAATTGAGCAAGATATTCTCCTGCATCTTCAAGTGAATTTATGTAAGGTTTACGACTCAAACGATCACTGCCTTTATTGGGTATTAAATATATGGCAGGATGCTGCTTAAGATAATTATGAATAGAGGTTGTTGCCGCTTTATGCGCCCCAACTACTATGAAAGTAGGATATCTCATGGTAACTAATTACCTCTCTCTAATGTCTTAGGGTTTTCTATTTATTCTACCTTTAAGCTTTTGCCATAGATTTTTTTGCGTTGGAGTTTGTAACGATTCATCATCAGGGATATGTTCACCAAGATAGCGATAATATTTCCAGATATCCCAATAGGGACAACCGGGCTGGATGCGAATGCCTGCCCAATGTAAATAGTCTAGCGGTTGATTGACATTCGGATCAATCAGGTGATGATCTTGAACCTGAAAATGTTTGCTACCCGCCCAACTTCCTGGCGCACCACCGGGGCGGCGCACGATATTAAATCGCTGGGAAACCTGCTTCAAGATCATATAGTTTATGATAGGTTGATCAGAGGTTTTTTGGGAAAAGTCAAAGTATTCCGGATGAGAGGCACATTCACTGAAGGTTTGATATAGTGTTTCCTCAGATATCGTATTTTTCTTGGCGCCCCAAAACCCGCCATTGAACATATCCTGGATATCATTTTCGCTAAATACACCGTCTTCTATGACTTTTGGCGTAAATACATTTTTGATTCCACCGCTATGTTGATAGTCATAGCAAATAAAATCATACTTATCTAAATAGTCGGTTGTCTCTATTATTTTATCAAAGACAACAATATCTGTATCAATATAAATAAATTTATTAAACGCACCAAACCAACAAGCTTGTTTACGGAATTGATTGGGTCGAGCAAAAAATCCTTTGCCAAATATTTCGTATAACTGGTTGGAGAGACGTTCGATAAAGTCTAAATCTTGATAGATTTCTACCTGATAGGAGTCTTTTGAAATTTTAGCAATGGTTTGATAGTTATCATCATAAGGAATTAAGCAAATCGGTGTCTCTGAATCATGTAAGCGGATACTTTTGAGCAGAGCAATTGTCTGCTCAATGACTTTGTCGTTAGCTGTAATATAAATTCCACGACTCATTGAAAACTCCTCGACTTATGTTGATTAAACTATCTAGGGCGTTAGTTTAAGTTTCCTCAAGATTTTAGTCGCTAGATTAGGCGGTTGATTATAGGGTTTGGGTCGAGTGGTGAATTTTGGACAATTTTCGGGTTCATGAAGGTAGCGATAATGCAAAAAAATATCACGATAGGGAAAGTCTAAATTTTCACCTGCACAAACTTTCTTTATCAATTTAGAGGAAACACCAATGTAGTGCAGATACGTTAAGCGTGTACCTTTATCGTATAGTATGTTGTCGCTATTCGTAAAATGTGAAGACGTGACAGAATTTCCCGTTTTTTGAGTAGCTGGTAGAGTTAAGGCAAAATTATGAATGGAGAGATCAGACCGCATTCTCATGTAATTTAAAACAGACTGATTAGGCGCTCGCAAGTATAGTACCTCGGCTTCTCCTGCAGCTAGCTGCGAGATCAACCAGTCTCGTCTCTCTTGGGGAAACATATTTTGCTTTGAGGCATAAAATCCAGAACAAAATATTTCTGATTTGATTTTCACGTCATCAAATACTTGAAATAGAATTGATGATTCTAGGTTGTAAATATGTCCCGGATCTTTGTATTGAAAGTCATAAACAACAAAATCACTCTCCTCTAACTGTTTAAAGATGAAATCTAACGAATTCATGACCAAAGTGTCAGCATCAAGATAGATGAATCGCTCAAATGGACTGTCCGGATCAAAGGCACAGTAGCGGTGATTTTCACCCACTCGATAGAATTTCGAGGTGATTCCTTGCTCCTGCCATACCTGTAAAGCATTGGGATGGGTTTTCCATACCTGATAGGAGAAATCTTCCCAGCGTTGGAACAGGGCAGTATCTTCAAGCAAGGTCACATTTTGGCGATTGGCTACTTCTAGTCGGACTTTATCTAACTGATTGTTATAGGCAATTACACACACAGGTATGTCGGAACCGGCATTGGCTTCAATACTATTGAGCAACGCCACAAGTTGATCATAAACGGCATCGTTAGCTAGGGTATAAATTCCTTCTTTCATCAGGTTTAATTGAGTTTTGCCACGAGGTTAGATATGAAGTTAAGCAGATTCAATTTATGCAAAATTATCTGACGGGCTTCAGCGATCGCGTCCTTGGCTTCATACCAAGCATCTGGGGTTGAGGTTACTTCTTTAATATAAGCGATGCCCTGCTCATCTAGTGTCGGTAGCCGTAAAAAGCTTCCCGGTGGCAGTAATTTATCTGCTGCCGAACCGCCGTAGTAAACAGGTAAACACCAGGCTAGTAGAGCATCCCAGAGTTTTTCGCTGACATACCACTCATTCCCAGCATAGTTTTCGATCGCCAGATTATAGTAATAGGGTGCCATACCATGCCATTTGTTTTTCAGGCTACCCTTTGCCTGCGCCCAGTCTGGTAATCTACGCCCATACAGGTCAAACTCAAACCCACTCTCTCGTAATGACTTCAAGAAGGCTAAACGTCTACGATGTTCAGGAGTGCGATCGATTCCTGAGGTGATCCAACTACAAGGGTGTATTTTTTCCGGCGGTATCATTTCATTTAATTCTCGGAAGGAATTGGCGTGATACCAAATCGCGGGCATATAATCAGGGGTGGGAGCAAAATCATCGGGTCCGGAAATATAACCGCAATACTTTTTTGCCGCTTCGTAGTTTGCCTTGTGGTTGTGAACCACTTTATCCAGGGGGGGTTCTCGTAATAAGTAGATTATCCGCTCTTTGGGAACGCCGCGTAACTGGGAAGCGACATCGGGTTTTGAGGTCTTTTTTTGGAGCAAACGTTTCCACCAGGGGAGTTGGGGACTAGGTTTGGGAAACGAATACTGGTACATGAGCAGAAAATCAGGCTCAGGGGCTTGGGAGAGCATTTGGATGTTATCCCAGATTCCACAAGGGTTTGGCGTTTGTTCCCATAGCCAGTCCGCTTGATTAAGCCCACGATAACTGCTAATCATTCCGACAATTTTTCTGCCCATGTTTTTTTGTCAGTCTACCGTATCAGTCTTAGCATTTATTCTGCCAGTCAGCCAACTGTAAAAATTGGGGAATAGATTTTATGGTTAAATCGGGCGCACGTCTGTGCGCCCCTACGGTTTCTGGGCTAAGGGTTAATTCATCTTGCTGAGATGGGCTACGCCACTACTACCTACTACCAAGGATTACCCACCAGGGTTAAAGCACTCCAGTAGTAAGGATGGGTAAAATCTTGGTCTGGCGTTTGGGCGAGTTCGGGGTTTAAGGGAATCTGTATATCCCCAGCGATTAACTGTTTGTCCTCTAATCGGACTTCACCGTTAAGCATCGCCAGTTGAGTTTGGCGCAAGGCTTCGGCTTTAATTGGCGCTTGTTGCAAATGGTCATAAAAGCTGGTCATGAATCCCAGAGTACCCGTATCGCTAACATACCAGAGACTGCCTAAGGCGGACTTTACCCCGGCTTGTATGGCTAAACCCGCAAACCCCAATTCGGCTTCTCTGTCTCCCAAAGCGGTACGACAAGCGCTGAGAATTAACAGTTCTGCCGGAGGATTATTTAATCCGAGTTGTCGCAGTTGATCTAATCTCAGCTTTTGATTCCATAACTGGATATAGGAGTTAGAGGGTTGACCTGATTTAAACTCGCCGTGAGTGGCTAAGTGAACAATACCAAAGGGTTGGGATGAGCGGATTTCCTTGATCTTCTCTAAGGTAAACTCTTGGTTGAGAAATGCCTTACCTTGCCACAATGGACCTGCGATCGCGGATAATTCTAAGGGTACAGCAGGTAAGGGATTCAGATCCTGGAAGGTATCAGCACCCATGGCGAGAACACCAACATTGCGGATATCCACATAGCGAGTATCGGTGAGTGATAGACTGGGCATCAAGCCAACGCTATAACGTTCGATCAGAAATCCTTCGCCATCATGGAGTGCGGCTACAGGTAAAGAACGTAATCCCTCGTCCATGATGAAGGCGAGGTTATCAATGTCTTGGGTTTGTAGATTGTCTTCTAGGGGAGCAACCAGCCATTGATACAGTTGTTGTCCTGGAGTGATATAGTCACGGGGAATCCTGACATTGGTGACGTTGCGGCGAAATTCCTGAGCGACTTCTAGGACTTGTCCACGGGTGACTCCAGCGATGCGTCGCCGTATCGGGGGTTCCTCGGCGGAGATGATCAGCAGTTCTAATTGATCACTCTCTTGGGGAGTAATTGTAACATGGGGACCGGAGCGATTGAGGTAGTTATCAAACGCCTCGGTATTATTCGTTTCTAATCCGATATAGTTGGTGTTTTTTGAGATTTCAGTTGGCGCAAAGCTGACATAAATGAGTGCGGGTTTTTTCCCAGTTGCTTGTTCAATTTCACTCAGAATTTGACGCGCTTCTGTCTCGCTTTTGATCGGGGTACTTACGCGATTGGATGCGATGGGTTGGACGACTGGGAAAGATTCGATTTCCTCTTCGACTTCATTTTGTGTTAGGGCAGTCGGTGGAATTTCGATTGGTGGAATTTCGATTGGTGGAATCGTTGGTGGAATTTCGATTGGTGGAATCGTTGGTGGAATTTCGATTGGTGGTTCAACGTTAACGCTAACCTGTTGCGGTTCAGAGAAGGACACGCGATCGCTCCCTACAATGGTAAACGCTGTAATGTCGCCAGTGTCATCAGTTGGCGGAGTGTATACCAGAGTATCTCCTTCTTCAATTGTGTCTCCAGGTTCTAAGAGGACACCATTTATCGTCAATGTTCCAGCATTAATTTGATCAATGACAATTGACAAACCTATATCACCATTTTCATCCTCTAGAGTTGCCTGTAAATCTTCAAAGGTAAACGTAATCGGCTGATTTTCTTCTGTGTCGGGTAGGGTTGGATTTAGCGTTAGTTCGGGTGGACTATTAACAGACGTGATAGTAATTCCATTAGGCGTCCCTTCGGCATCACCGCCTTCTGGAAGAACGGGAAATGAGCCTGAAGACAAAGAATTATCATCGCCAGTATCGATACTTCCGGCTAAACCATTAGTCGTTAAACTGCCAACAACAAAGGGTACATTTTCTGATCCGCCATTATGCTGGATTTCAACAGAACCATTTTGGGGAGTCCCATCCAAGTCAATACTTGCCCGAGTTAGTATGGTCGTATTTGTATCACCCAGTAATCCCGTTCCTTGCACAACTCCATTAGCGATAATGCTGACATCTCCTGCTGTTGCATTTGATATCATTTGACCAATCGCAGAAGTATCTATAGTGGTAAACTCAATATTTTCTCCTGCCTCTAATGTTACAGAACCTGCAACCAGATCAAACCCTTCTGTCGAGGAATTAATTGCACCTGTTTTTATCGTACCATCAGCTCGCAACTCTACATTGCCACCATTACTAAAAGAACCTGATGACTTGATATCCTCTGTTTCTATATTTCCTCCAGCTTCTAAAGTGACATTTCCCGCAATACCATCAGAATTATCATTAAAGGAATCAATCGCACCTGTGGCAATATTTCCACTAGCCTCAATAATAACCGGACCACCATAGTGATCACCAAAATTAACACCAACCGCAATATCGCCAACATTTACATTACCAGGGGATGAGGTTTCTCCTGATGAATCGAAAGAAGTTTCTTCCACATCTATAGGAACATTTGGAGGATTATCCAATGTATCCAAACCTGCTCGTAAAATCAGCGCAGGTTGACTGCTCAAAATTTCACTATCAGGATCTCCACTCTCGCTGAGCGTAAAGTCTTCGTCTGTAATCGTAATATTTCCCCCGGAAATACTACCTGTGGCTTCTATTTTCAGCGAAACCCCTGTATAATCACCGAAGGTTACATCACCAATCGCACTAATAATCGGATCTTGTTCACTATAAAATATCCCTGAATTACCCAACAAATTTAAAATTGAAAAACTGCCACCACTAGCAAAGTGAGCATCTCCAGAAATAATTCCATCGCTGACTAAACTTAGATCACCTCCACTGACAAACGGTGTCTGGTCAAGATGATTCAGCGCTAAGATATCAATGCCCAGATTCCCTCGAATATAAAGATTACCACCCGCTTGGGCAATAAAAGGATTTTCAACGCTATCCCGCACAAAAACTGTGTTGCTAGCGAGGAGATTCATATCTCCATTTGTTTTCAGTTGACTCTCAATCAGAGTAAGATTTTGCTGGGCTGAAAGGGTAGCTGTTCCAGCATTAATCTGATTAACGGCGATATCACCAGTTTGGACTTCAGTACCTGAATTGGTGAGTTGAACTTGTCCTTCCGGAGTAACTGTCACGTCTGAATTAGTATCTACACCATTACCTGTGAGCAGTTGAGGTAACATCTGGGGTCTAATCGGTGTCGGATTACCTTCGTTATTTGTTGGCGGTTCAATTTGTAAACTCAGGATTTGTCCGGCTTGGTTAATTTGTAACCGACTGGTTCCTGGTACTGAGGCTATAGTGATGTTTCCCTCTGGAGTTGTCAGCGTACCTGTACTCAGAACTGTTCCCCCAATTAGGGAAAGATTCGAGGTTTCGGGTACAGCTAAGTTTCCCGTATTAATGATACTTCCCGGTTGTAAAGTTTCAAACTGGAAACCATTGGGGTTTCCCACTAGGTTAGTATAGTCATTACTGGCAAATGCCTTAAACCACCCTCCATTAAAGCCAATTCCAGTTGCCGTGGTTGCGGTAAAGGATGCCGGAACATTAAGTTGGGAATTGGCTCCAAATACCATTCCCGCCGGATTCATTAAAAATAAGTTAGAGTTACCTCCCGTCACTTGAATAATCCCATTAATGATAGAGGGATCTCCCCCAATTATTTTCCCCAATATATTGTTAATGTTTGACTCAGAAATAAAGTTAGCAATCTGATTATTGTCAACTCCAAAATCTTCAAAACTATGAAATAAATTGGCGCCATCTGCTGATTTAGAACCACCTGTGATATTGATTTGGTTGCCTGAGGGCGTGACAATCGTACCTGTGCCATCATTAGCGGGTGTAATC
>CAZNNK010000179.1:0-9407 GCA_964574085.1 uncultured Coleofasciculus sp. | reverse complement strand
AACAAGAGTGCGATCGCGCCGTATTGCCAGCGCTGCAAATACTTGGTCTTGCCGTTGATTGCGGTAGTTTTGGCGGTCATTAAATAGGCGACTGCGATTTGAATCCCTAAATAACTGGGAATGGCATAGCGGGTAATACTCGAACGACGCCCCCCTAAAATCACATCGGGTCCAATTAAGGCGAGTCCGGTAACCCCAATTAAGGTGATAATAAATACCCAAGCGTTGAGAGGGGCTTTGCGGTACAGATAGTAAAGCGCATAGATGGCGAAGCAAGCACTGAGGTAATGCAGGGGACTAAATGGACTGATGCCTTGATTCACATCAAAGAAAATTCGGCTCAGATTTAACCCCCAAAATAAGGGTAAAAATCCTTCTCGATTTAAGTTAACTGACGCAGTATTATCCACGAACTTGGAAAAATGGGTGATGACAATTCCCAGCCAGGGTAAAAATAGGAGTACCCCGAAGAGGGATGATAATAAATACTTGGTTAGTTGGCGACTCCAGCGAAATCCTTCAGTGACTAAACCATAAATCCCATGTCCGATAGAAACGAAGGCGGAAAAGGGATGAGTATAAAGTCCTAGCGCCACAGTTATCCCGTAAATTCCCCAACTCCGTAAACGTTTCAATCGGATGGCTCGTAATAACGCGGCACTTGATAATAGAATAGTCACCGTCCACAAACTATATTCCCGTGCTTCTTGGGCGTACAAAATATGGAACGGAGAAATGGCGAGAATAACAACGCCAACCCAACTGACTGCAGATAACCCAAAAAGTTCCCAACATAACCAGTACATACAAGGAAATGCCAGGAAACTAATTAACACGGATAAGCTGCGAATCGTTACAATTGAATCCGGAAAAAGTTGTAACCAGAACCGTGCCATTAAATAATAGAGAGGTGAATGTTCTGGATTTCCGGCTAAGGCATTAATCGTGTCATTGAGATCTTTTTCCGGCGTGGGATACTGATACCGCTCTAAGAACGTGGCAACTGGAATGACTTCGCCGTTGAACGCCTGCTGGATGACTTCGGTTTGGGTATATCCAGAGATTCGCATCGAGGTCATCGTCTCATCGTACCAGTAAACCTTGCGATCGAGGTTGTAGACGCGGAAAAAGATTCCCAGTACGATTAAGGCAATCACTAAGTTGCGCCATCCGGTTGGACTTAAGGGTAATTTTTTTAACATCATTCACCAATCTTCACCCACGCGCCTTATTATAGGGGCTGCTGAATAAGTCTTGTGGTGAGGCAGGGGACGCTCCAGACAGGGAGACGCGGGGACGCGGGGAGGCAAGGGGAGGCTAAAGCGGCTTCAGCTTTTTGCAGACGCTGTTGTAATCCTTTAATCTGGCGCATTGCCAAAGCATGAGAACGAATCACTAACCAACGTTCTGACCAACGATGCCACTGTTGGTTTTCTGTGGAGAACCACAAACTACCCAAGGGAATTTCTTGCTCCGGTTCCTGCTGGTTTATCGTTTGGCTCTTGAGACGGATACGGGAAACAATAACTTGTTCTGCGGCGGACAATTCTATCGGTAGATGCCACAGTGGTGGATGCATTCGTTATTACGCTTACCGGCGCTCTAGACTTCCCGTGAAAAGTTAGGTTCTCTAGTCCCTAATCTCAACCGTCCCTCTTCGCCAATTACTAATCACAACTCTGATAGACGTATACTTTAGTGTCAAAAGAATTATTTGGGTTGAGGTGAACTCCTAAATAGTCAAACTGTTGCTTCTCAAACAGATTGAGCAACAGTTGCGTTCGCTTACATACCTCCGGGGAACATCCCGCCTGCTGCATCAACGTCTCGACGATATCAGGAGTCACTCCTTGAATATCTAGTTTAATGCCAGGACAAAATTGTCCACCCGAAAATGCCAACGACAAAAAAAGAGGTTGATGTCTCAGGATAGTCTGGAAAGGAACCAGGGGTTGCCAACCGTTTTCGCTTAAACCAGTCAGATAACTGGCATTTTTGACTCTATCCCAAGCCTCTCGGTCTTGGGGTTGACTAAAATAGACTTTCTCCAGACTTTCACCTTGAGGACGTTCAGCCGTTGCTAAGAAATGAACCGTTTGCTTTTGCAGTTCTTTAGCACAGGCATAAACGTAGGCAAGTCCTTCAGTATCAACACCCGTATCCCCTAACCAAGCGCTAACAACCTCTAATGAAACACGCTGACGAAAATAGTAGGAAAACTCGAAAAGTCCGGCTGAATTTATCTCGACTTTAAAGAAAAGATTCTGGTACTCTAAGAATTTAGCTCGAACTAAAAAACGTCGCAGTTTTGACTCATCAATGCCGTGGTTTTCCAGATAACGAGCGACACGAAAGGCGAAATCTTTGCCACTTCCACGGGTCATTAAGCCGACTGTCGTGGCGGTGCTGTCTAGAGATAGTTCCTGGTAAGCATTGAGTTCGCTGGCAAAGGCTTCCACGTAGGGGGTGACGCGGTTCCAGGGTAAATCGATCGCGCCCAGTAGAAGTCCAAGACGGGCAGCACCTTGGAAGAGGGGGTTATAATTTAAGCTCATATCCAGTCCAGTAAGTAGGTGGGACTAATTAAAGTTAACGGTTGAAATTAGGGAACAGGTAATAGTCTAAATTGAACTTAAATTTAGGTTTCAGTATAACTGAAAAATTTTTGGGTTACGTGACTGAACAACTACTGAATTATGCCCCAAATTTTAATGGTTTTATCCCAACTGCCACTGATAATCGTTTTCCCATCCGGAGTAATCGCCACACCTCTAATCCAACTTGAATGTCCAGTCAGAGTCTGAAGGGGTTGTCTGGCTTTCAAATTCCATAGCTTGATCGTCTTTTCTGTTTCATCATGACTGCTAACCAGAGGTTGTTCCCCAATAGGAATAGCTATAGAACAAACTTCAGAAGCATTTTTTTTTATCGTATAAACTCGCTCACCTTGGGACAAATCCCATACTTTGATGCCGTCTATAGCACCACTAGTTAACGTTTGACCCTCAGCGGTGAGTGCCAAAGCTGTTACATCAGAACTATGTCCCACCAACGTCTGAAGCTGATTCTTGGCTTCCCAATCCCAAATATGAATAGTTTGACCAACACCAGCAATCAGGAGTGAACGGTTTAACGTTGAAATCAACGGAGTAATCACAACGCTATGAACGGGGGCTGATGCTGGAATCGTCTGAATCAGTTTTCCGGTTGACAAATTCCACAGTTTCAGCGTTTTGTCGTTAGCACCACTCACCAACGTTTGTCCATCTGGACTTATAGCAACCGCTAGCACTCTATCGGAATGACCTTTAAGTGTGTGCAAGAGTGTGCCTGTTTGCCAATTCCACAAATTAATTCTCTGATCAGCGCTCCCACTAACCAGAATTTGCCCATCTCGACTAAATGTTAGGCATTCAATCCAATCCGAATGACCTGTAGTTTTTCTGCGGGTATTTTCTCCCGGAATAATGTCAACAATCTGATCGTTTGAGGTAATAATCGCGGTTAGTCCTGAGTGCGATCGCCCCGCCAGGATCGCTCGTTCATTCCCCGTGGGCAGATCCCAAACTCTGATGCTATTGTCGTGACTCCCACTGGCAAAGACGTTACCGTGAGGATGCATCGCCAGACAATTCACATAGCTGGAATGTCCGGCGTAGGTATGGAGAAGTTCTCCTGTGGCTAAATTCCACAGTCTCAGAGTTCTATCTTGACCGGCGCTGATTAAGGTTTCGCGATCGCGACTAATCGCCACAGCGTTAACATAATGGCGATGTCCTCTCAGGGTACGGATTAATTCTCCGGTTGGCACATCCCACACCTTAATCGTTGTATCATCACTCCCACTGACAAAGTACCGTCCATCAGCACTAATTGCCAGGGATTTGATCACATTGCTATGTCCCTGACAGGTATAAAGTTCTTGCCCAGTTTTCATCGCCCAGGCTTTGATAGTAAAGTCTCGACCTTCAAACTCACCACTACCACTAATTAGCATCTGCCCATCTGGACTCATTGCCAACGCCTGAATATCTTCAGTATGTCCTTGAAAAGACTTTACTTTTTGTTTTGTCGTCAAATCCCAGACATCAATATATCCCTTGCCATTGCCACAGACCAAACATTTCCCATATGGGCTAATTGCCAGGGAATAAACACCACGGTCATCTTGCCAAAAGGTATGGACTAGCTCACCCGTGGTTAAATCCCACATTCCCACCTCGCGATCGCAACCACTACTAAAAAGAGTTGTCCCGTCTGGACTAATCACCAAGGAAGAAATTCGATTGGTGTGAAAACGCTCAAGGGTGATTCGTTCCTGTTTCAGTTGTAAGTCCCAGACTTTAATAACATAATCAGGACTATCGTCAGCACTAATTAGAGTTTTCCCATCTGGACTCAGCGCCAGACAAGTGACTCGTGCTTGATGTCCTCTCAGGTAGCTAATATCCTGCTTAGTCAATAAATTCCCAATTTTAATCGTATAATCTTCGCCGCCACTTATAAAACGTTGTTCGTCAGGACAGATCACAACCGATTGCCCCGCATATTGTTGCAACGTGTGCAAACATTGGAATGAGTAATTTTCTACCATTTTGTCTAGTATCAGAACCTGAAAACGTCAACTACTCTCTCCCGTCCAATCAACGCCTTCCAAGTTAGCGTTATTGAGATTCGCATTAGTGAGCAACGCCCCAAATAAAACAGCATCTTCAAGATTAGCGCCTTCAAGATTAGCATCTTCCAGGTTAGTATCAGTTAGGTTCGCCGTTTTCAGGTTGGCTCCCTTCAGGTTAGCGCCTTGTAGGTTTGTTTCTACAATAGCGGTATATTCTAGGTTAGCTCCTTCTAAGGTTACACCTTGTAGGTTAGCTTCACTCAGATCCGCTTCTTCTAAATTTAGCCCCCCTAAATTGACACCTGGCAGATTAGCTTGGTAGAGATTTATGCCAAACAAATTAGCGCCGTCTAAATTAGCATTTTCTAGATTAGCGCCATTCAGGGTTGCATTGGTCAAATTTGCATTAGACAAATCTGCACCACGGAGATTCACCTTTTCTAGCCATGCCTCGCTGAAATCAATTCCACTCAAATTTAAACCACTCAGGTCAACATCATTAAGGTAAGCCTCACTCAACGTAGCACCTGTGAGGTTAGCCTCTCGCAGGTTAACTCTCCACAATTTAGCCTGATTCAGGTTAGCTCCACGGAGGTTAGCGCCACTGAGATTGGCATCATTCAATTTCGCCTTACTCAGATTTACCCCACTCAAATCCATGTTGCTCAAATCAGCCCTAGAAAAATCCCCCAAGATGTCTGGATGATTTTCTTGTCGCCACTGATTCCAAGCCACAGCGCCTTGTTTAAGATGTGCCAAATGATTGGGATTGACCATGGGATAATACCTCTTGTTACTCACGTATAGTTGGCTAATCTAAAGTTTATTGCAATTTCCATATCTTGATCGTCTTATCCCATAATGCACAACTTGCTAACCTTTTGCCATCAGGACTGAACACCACGCAATTAACACCATCAGAATGCTCCCCTAACTCAAATAACTGTGTACCTGTCTTTACCTGCCAAAATCGAATCGTTCCATCTTTATGACCACTAGCGATTGTTTGTCCATCTGGGCTAAACGTAGCACAGTGAACTGTCCCTAAAAATCCACAAGGTATGGTACGAATTTCTTGACCACTGGCGAGATGCCACAATTTAATGGTTTCGTCCCAACCGCCACTGGCTAGAGTTTGTCCATCGGGACTAATCGCAACAGAATCAATATCGTTAGTATGACCGATGAGAGTACGAATTTCTTGACCCGTGAGCAAATTCCAAATTTTGATGGTTTTGGCTTTGCCTCCACTGACTAACGTCTGTCCATCGGGACTGATGGTAAGATCATGAACATAGCTAGAGTTATGGCTGAAGGTGCGAATCTCTTGACCCGTTTTGAGATGCCAAATCTTAATGGTCTTATCCATACTGGTACTCACTAAAGTCTGTCCATCGGGACTGAGAGCCAGAGCATTAACTCGTCCTTTATGTCCTCTAATCGTGATAATTTCTTCACCCCTATGCACGTCCCATACTTTTATCGTTTCATCACTACTACCACTCACTAACATTTGACCATTTGAGCTGATAACTAAATCAAAAACCAAGCTTTCGTGACCCCTAAGAGTACGTAATTTTTCACCACTCTGTAGATGCCAAACTTTGATAGTTTTATCTCGACTGGCACTGAATAATGTTTGTCCATCCGGGCTGATAGCAAGACAGTATAAAAAATCGGAATGACCCCTGAGAGTAGAAATGATTTCACATTTAGTTATTTCTTCCATAACGATTCATCCTTAACTAAGAATTGATGGACAGGCTGATTCAGTCTGCTGAGTTAACCTGACTTTTAAGCATTATCTATACTTAGGTTGTAGAAACTGGCTTGTTTGAGTGAGGATGAGGATACCTTTGCTAAAATTTCATCGGCGGCTTGAATCCTAAAATCTGATGATACCCCTGATGGTTCGGGAGCGAGTCCTTGTAAGCGAGTCAGTAATACTAAAGCTGCCAATCCGGCTGAACGCAGAGAGTAATCCAGTTCAGAAGCGGAAAACCCCTTGAATTCTTGCCCTAAATAATCTTCCAGATCCCGCAAAACCTTGATTGTAATTGCCTCCAATGAGGGCGGAAATCGGATTTGGGGGTCTAGACGAGTGGCTTGAAGCAAATGGTGCAGTCCCTCATTGACTAGCCTTGTACCACGACCAACGGTTAATCGTCCTAAATACGATTGATTAGTCTCATCTTCGGATGCTAAATCTCGTTCAAGTTGAGCAATTGGTTTGATCGCAGCGCAGCATGCTAAACCCAGGTCGAGATGCAGTTCTGCTGTAGGACAGGACACAAGTTGAAGCGCACCAAAATAGAGAACTTCAACAAACCGCTCTTGCTCTAAAAGTTGCCTGATAGCCGTAGGAGACATAATTAGATTTCTTTACCCCTTAGGAAACGATTAGCCAGTGATGTTATTCTCCGACTTTCTCACTAAGTTACAGCAAGTCTTCATAGTTTATCAATTTCTCTTGAATTAATTGATCGACGAGATCCGTTGAAACCTTTGGATTAGGACCTCCGCCAAAATGCGCTCTCCAATGGGCATAGCGATAGGGAGTCATAGGGTGAGGTTCATTCTCTAGGAACAGGTTTATTTTGGCTGGACTCATCTCCTTCTCCTCCGCTAAAAAGCTCCGAAGCATATCCTCAAGTTTTCCTTCATTAAAAGCTTTCTCCAGTTCTTTTTTAGCCGCCCTTAAGTAGCGTCCCTCTGCATTCTCATGGAGGATTAGGTCACGCAGGTGCTTGACCTCAAGCTGCGAAAGGTCTTGACCATCAACGACTTTCCCCCAGACTATTACATCGAGTTGATCGGGAGTGAACCTTCCTCGGTAAAGTTCTCCAGTGGTATCATCTACTAGGACGTGTGTGTCTACCATGAAGTGTTCTTTAGCTAAAGCCACATCTTCTTTAGGCAAGCCCGTTAAGTTGGCAATAACATCTATATCATGAGAGGATTCTCGAATTCGAGCATAGGGATCATCAAGGATAGGTCTTTCTTTGATATCAGCATAAGCAACTTTTGCAGATGATTCAGGGACTACATCTTTGGGAGATTCAACAGTTTGATTCGCTGGATGAGTGTTGGAGTGGTTAGGAGAATGTGGAAGATTTGCTTGACTACCACTAGCGGTTTGAGCAGAAGTTACAGCGTTTGATTGCCCGCTAGTTACTGGATTAAAGGAGTTTTGTCCTTTGTAACTTAAGCCTTGTTTGCGGACTTGCTGATTGACTTGAAAGCTTAAGGTAATCAGTTCTTGGCGCAATCCATTGATGCTATCCAGTTGAAATCTATATTCACCTTGATATTTTTCAGCAACTTCTAGAGCTTCTTTTGCTTTCTGTTCAGGAGACAAATTTTTATTTTTATACTTTCCTCTGTCTTTCTTAAGATCTACCATTGTTTCTGCCATTTCTCCCAGTTTTTTAACCTTATCTTGAAGTTTTTGATCAAGAGGAATTGGAGAACCCTTGAGAAGTCCCTCAAGTTTGGTTAACTGATCAATCGCACGGGCAGCCCGGTCAGTATATTTCCCACTTGTCCATAAAGCATCACCCAAGCCTTCTTCCGGTGTAATGTGTTGGAGTGCATAACTGATTTGTTCGTTGAAGGCATTTAAGTACTCCTCAGGGGTCAGTTTTTGACCTAAAAACATCTGCTGATTACCCACCACATGCTGAGCCGCACCACTTGTATAGTAAATTTCGTTAGCAAAAATTAGTGCCTCACTTTGCTTCTTATTCCACGCAATCGTTAATTCATTGAGCCGTGCTTTCTCTGTCTTATTCAATTGTTTGGTTAGCCTTTTTTCTCTCAGTGGTTCAAGTTCTGCCAAAATACGTTTAACTTCTGCTAGTCGTTTTACATAGAGAATATTACTCGCTTCCATTTCTGCATTTGGGTTCTGGAGCTTAATGGCTTCAACGTTCTCTTCAGGATAAACTTTTCTTTGGGCTGGATCTGAATGATTAGGTTTTTTCGCCTTATTTTGAAAGATAATTTCAGCATCTAGATCATTTCTGGCTTGAGTGTAAACCTGCTCAGCCGCTTTGAAACGAGCGGTTGTTTGGGCTTGAACCTCCGGATCACTGTCCAAACCATTAAGTGTATTTTTTTGAAATCCTTTCCATTCTTCATCCGTCATATTCCGCCGTTGCTGCGTCAAAGCCATGACATCTTGATCGGCAACAAGCTTGGCTTCAGTTTCTAGATCCGCTGGTGCATTTCGCTGGGCTTCAAACGTATATTGTTGATCCAGCTTCGCGGTCATTTGGTCTAATTTATCACTAACTTGCTTTGGTGTGTTGAGCGAACCCGGCTTTTTACCAGCTTCTCTACACAATGATCTTGTTTCTTGTTTCAGGGTGGTAATTTCCTCAACTAACTCTGCTATCTCATCTTCAAGTTGCTCTTTTTTCGTTTGTCGTTCTGTTCGGTTTGTTTCCATATCCGCCGCGCCGCGCCCGGATAATTCTGACTCGTCTAAAGACTTAAGCGATTTTTCGATTTCTTCTAGTTTTGCCTCTTTGTTGATTTTTTTGTTCCAGGCATCCTGTAACTGATTTAATTTGCCGACGATCGCGGCTTCTTTCGTATAAGCGGCATCGGGTAAGAATCCGGGAGTGTAGACATTAGTATCGAAGACAAAGCCGGATTCTCTGCCAAACTTTTCTCTAAATTCTTCATTGAACCGTTCTACCGCTTCAATTGCCTTAATTTTATTCGGACTATAGAACACGATATCATAGTCAGAGGTGAGATCTGTACTGCCTGCAGCAATTTGGCT
>CAZNNK010000178.1:0-9436 GCA_964574085.1 uncultured Coleofasciculus sp. | reverse complement strand
ACCCTAACCCTCCCCTTATCAAGGGGAGGAAGGAGGGAACTCTAATGGCAACAGTTGGTAGGTTAACGTCAATGAACGTGGCTGGGTAGGCTCCTCTTTCCCAGTTGCTAATGGTTTTAGTTGATACGCCAATTCGCCGAGCCAACTCCTCTTGAGTTAAACCAACCGCTTCTCGTAACTGCTTTAACGGCGATTCGCCACCGTCTAAATCTGATCTGTTTTTAGGGAGCATAGCAAAGATTACTAGAAACAGTTACTTGACAAACCCAACTAGAAACCTAGCTGCCCCAATTCTTCCTAAGAACCCCCATCATATAGCAGTCGCCAAGGCGATTAGGACACAGCAAAATGCGCCAAACCTTTACCAGTCAATCTTTTCCCTTGGAGCCTTCTGCCCTCTGCCTTTTGCTATAACTCCAGAATTTCATAGGATTTTTCGACGACTTCATCAGGATCAAAGGGCTTCGTCATATACAAATCTGCTCCAACTTGTTGCCCTTTTTCTTTATCAAACTCTTGCCCTTTTGCCGTTAGCATAATAATATAGACATCTTTAATGTCCAGATTATTTTTAACGGCATAACAGACATCAAAACCATTCATTTTCGGCATCATCACATCCAGAAAGACCAAATCGGGTTTCTCCGTTTGAATGGTTTCAATTGCCTCTTCCCCATTTTCCGCAATCAGGACTTCTACGCCTTCATCTTCCAGTTCCTCTAAGGTTTGTGCCATTAACAGGCGGATATGAGGTTCATCATCAACAATCAAGACTTTCTTATTCATCTTAATAGACCACTTCAAATACGTCTACGGGTTTTTTCTTGCCTTTAACTTGAACCGTGCCAACTTCCTTAAAGTCGAACAGATTATAGGTGACTTCATAAACACTGCGACACACCAGAATTTGTTCCCCTTTGGCAATGGATTGTAGACGAGAGGCAATATTAACCTTATCACCAATGGCAGTATAATCCATGTGCTGAGGAGAGCCAACATTTCCCACAATGACTTCCCCTGAACTGATACCAATTCCGGTAATAAAATTTTGTCGAATCCAAGGAACCGGAATTTCTTTGATCCGCCTTTGCATTTCAATCGCCGTTTTAATCGCACCTTGCTCACTGTAAACTAATCGAGAGGGAGCGCCAAACATTGCCACAATCATATCACCTACAAACTTATTGACGGTTCCGCCATAGCTGAAGATTACATCAACCATGTGGGTAAAATACTCATTCAAGTATTCGACGATTAGTTCCGGAGGTAATTCCTCACATTTGGTCGTAAAATTCCTAATATCTGAAAATAAAATTGCAATATCTCGTTTAGCTGGCTCGAAGGAAAAATCATCTTTTTCTTCAAGGATGGCTTCAACGACTTTAGCAGAGACATACCGTTCTAGGTTACTTTTAATCCGCTCTTCTTTGAGTTTTTGCTCATGCAAAATTGCATTTTCAATGGCAGATGCCGCTTGAGAAGCTAGGGCAGTCAATAGCTTTAAGTCAGCCGCCGTATAATTAATTGGTTCTTGATGGCTAATATTAATCACCCCAATTATACCGTCCTTGGTTTGCAAGGGAGCGCAAATCAGAGAGTAAATTTGATTTTTACCTTCGACAAATCGCAGATCCGCTTGTACATTATTAATAATTTCGGCTTTACCGGTTAAGATTAAGTTTCCCGCAATTCCTTTCCCCAACCTCAAGGGTGCTTTTGGGTCATATTCTTGACCAATGGCGGCGATTAACTCAAACTCACCCTTGTCTGGATTTAATAACATGAGTGAACCACTGGTCGCTTTAATTAATCGCGTGGCTTCATCAATGATCAGATTGGCGACTTGTTTGAGATCCAGGCAAGCGGTTAACCGTCCTGAGATATTATAAAGCATATTAATTTCTTTATATTTATCCAAGGTTTCCCGCGCCAACATTTTTTCCTGAAGTTCTTTATTAGCAATATAACTCAGGAGGGATGCCAACGATATTGCTTTTTTATCTCCTGTAATCCAACCAATAATATCATCAGCAAGCTTGACTGGATAATTTTCTAAATTTTCCAGTTCCGGTTGAGTGGCTTCACCAAAAAGGAGACGACCCTGGGTATCCTGAATCAGAATTGGTGTCTCCATGACCGCACTCATTTCCTTGATCAAAGATAAAACATCTTTTTTATTCAGCAATTTCTTTAGACTGATGGTAACCATCGGGCTTTTCATTCGCTAATAAGAGAAAAAATACATTTTCCAGCCCCTTTTCAAATCGCAGGGTTTTCACAATATTATACCGTTCTGACAGCTCAGAATTGACAATAATCATATCCGGTTTAACGGAAACGGCTTTTTCTTTAAAATCCTCCCCATCAAAGACCTCAATCACATTATATCCCCTGGCAGTTAAAACATCAGCCAGGGTTTTAACGGTGGATATATTTTCATCAACGACTAATATTTTCTTTTTAGAACTTCCTTGAGCAATCAACGAGTCAATTTCTTGAAGCAACTGGTCTGATTCAAAGGGTTTAGTGATATATTTATCAATTCCTAGCCTATATCCACGTTCGTGATCTTCAATAATGGACAAGATAATAATCGGAATGTCCATGGTTGATGGGTCATTTTTTAAGACAGCAGCAACATCAAAACCATTCATTTCCGGCATCATCACATCTAGGGTGATTAGATCCGGTCGTTTTTGCTTGACAAGGGCGATCGCTTCTAAACCATCTTTAGCTTCCCGGACTTGGTATCCCCGTGACTCGAGTTCTTGCCGCAGCAGTTGGCGAATTAAGGCTTCATTATCGACAACGAGTACCGTTTTATTGGGAGTATTTTTAGGGGATGCGTTGGGAGTTTTCGTGACTTGAAGCTGCTTAACTAATGTGTCCATATCCATCATATTCACTTGTACAGGTAGATGAGTATTAATGGGAAGCGTAAACGAAAATGTACTGCCTTTTTTAAGCTCGCTTTCGACCCAAATTCTGCCGCCATGATGTTCGACAATTTGCTTACATATCGGTAATCCTAGACCGGTTCCTTTCGGCTTGTCTGTTAGCGTATCCCCGACTTGCTTAAATTTCTCAAAGACTTGAGGCTGATCAGCGGGAGTAATCCCCATTCCCGTATCAATGACACTAATAATAATTTCGCTATGCCTTTGCGTCGCTCGGCAGGTTATCGAGCCTTTTTGCGTAAACTTAACCGCATTGGAAATTAAATTAATCAGGACTTGAATCAGTCGATCTTTATCGCCAGAGATTTCCGGAAGATCAGTTTCCACATCCTTAATAAACTCAACCTGTTTATTATCAAACAGCGAAGAGGTCGCGGCTATAGCCTGTTCAATGAGTTCTTGCACCAACAACGGCTGCATGTTCCAATCAACTTTTCCAGCTTCCATTTTGGCAATATCGAGAACATCATTAATTAATGCTGTCAATCGTTCTCCTTCGGATACAATAATGTTTACATTATCTTTGACTTGACGAACCGTTCGATTAATTTTCTTGTTCTCGGTCTGGATTTGGGGAAAAATGACATCTTCGAGTTTCTTTTTAATAATTTTCGTAAATCCCAATACAGAAGTTAGCGGAGTTCTCAGTTCATGGGAAACGGTAGAAATAAAATCTGTTTTCATCTGATCCACTTCTTTTTCAACAGTGATATCGCGAATCAGGATAACTGACCCCAGAAACTCCTCAACTGCCCCCTCAGCTAAAGCCACTTTATCAATGGCAGTGGCTACAGCTTTACCAATACGTCCCCCCGCTAGAGCAATTTCTGCGGTAAAGACTTCCCGATGATGCTTTTGAGTTTGGGCGACTAATTCAACTAACTCATCATTTAATACATCTTGACCATTTTTATCGGTAATATCCAGTTCCCCTAGACCTAGCATTCTCAAGAAAGCGGGATTAAACTGAGATATTTTTCCTTGGGTATCGGTAACCAGTAACCCATCAACTAAATTGTTAATAATAGCGGTTAAATGAGCGGTTCGTTCTTCCACTCGACCTTCAAGAACTTGATTAATACTTTCAACATGCTGGCGGGTATCAGCTTCGGTTTTTTGTAAACGTTTTGCTTCCGATTCGGCTTGTTTTAAGAATTGTTCACGGACGTAGACTTTAACCGCCATTGAGTTGAACAGATTTGCCAAACGCCCTAGTTCATCTTTGCGAGTATCATCCAATTGAATATTCAAATCCCCCGCCGCAATTCGTTCCGTTGCTCCCATCAACTCGAGTAAGGGATTCGTAATTTGGCGACGTAGGACAAAATAGAGAACTAAGAGTTCAAGCAGGAGGGCGACAATCCCTAACCCCAGAATAAATCCGGCTGTGTCCCGGGCGGGTTTGGCTAAGATTGACTGGGGAAAAACGGTGACTAAATACCAATCCGGTTCCTCAATTCTGGCGACGGCTAAGTATTCATTATCTTTAGCATTTTCAATAATGGTTTGATTAGCGGGTTTAGCTTTGACTAATTGAAAGATGCGCTGGAGGTGGGCATCATCGGATTCGAGAATATTGAATTGCCCTTTTTTTTGTTTGATTTCCTCAATTTTATTGGAATGAACAATTAGACGACCATCCCCACTAAAAAGAATATTGTAACCGCCCTCAAGGTGATCCTGAATCATCCGATCAATCAGTTGATTCAGAGTTAAATCATGTCCGATTGTGGCAATATGTTTACCGTCTAAATTAACAGGCGTTTTCACAGAGACAAGCCAATCTTTAGCCTGAGGGTCGTAGTAAAGCCCTGTCCATACCGTCTTTGACCCTGCCTTGGGTTGCGTTTTGCCACGATAGGCTTTTTTCTCGTTTTGCAGATTAAGTTCAGTAGACGCTCGTTGCACCCAGGGCGTTCCGGGCCAATAGATGGCGATAATATTGTCCGGGCTGGTAATGTAAGTATTGATAAAACGATGATGCCAGACTGAACCATAGGTTGTGGTTAAGTTGTAAAAGGCGAGAACCCGCTGTCGCACCTCTGCATCAATGTCCAGGTTTTCATCAATATAAACTCCCGCCTGTTCGAGGGTATCAAATTTTTCCGCAGGCTGATCTTGGGGTCGATTGCGAATCACCCCATCAGACCACTCGACGAAGAGTTGATTAAATTTAGTGTAGGAATTATTGTCCGGTTCTTGGAGGTTCTGTAGTAATTCTTGCTTGATAAGAGTATGATTATCTACAGCGATAGAGAATAAAATTCGTTCTCGTTCACCTCGTTCATCTACATATTTCTTGACCCGCTCTAATGCTTCAGATTCAAAGAAGTATAACGTATGAAAGTAACTCCACGTCGTTAATACAACGATAACTCCGGCAATCCTCAAGGCTACATTAACCAGCGTTCGTCGTGTGATAGATTTTTGCCCAGAAAAGATAGGAAAAGCCATTTTAGCGTCGGTGAAGGTTTAAGACAGACGGTTTTAAGGTTGATGAGAGGGAAGGAGTGCAGGAAAACAAGGGAGCAGAGGTGCAGGGGGCAGGGACGTAGAGGTGCAGGGGAGATTTAACCCGATTTTTAGCAATTTTGAATACATTTTTATTTGAAGTTTCGCCTGACTCCCTAAGTTTTTAAGTTCCTGAATAAGATTCAGATGTTTCTTTAACAAGGATTTTTTAACAACGCAGAATCCTGCAAATTTATTAATATCTACATCATCTGGATCAGATATCCGGATGAGTAACCTGTTAAATCTATTTCACTCTCGTCCTCGCTAAAACCTGGACGCCTAGAAATTACGCATTGCCCGTTCCCTGTTCCCTGATAACCCCTGAGATGAGCTCAACAGAGGACGTGTCCCCCTGTTTTGGGTTAAATTAAGAAATAGAAAATTGGACGACTGACAACGATTGCCGCCGCAGTGGGCGCAAGACTACGATGAAACGTGATTTATCCCGCCAAGTCTTACCTGTATTCCTCGCGATCGCAGGAATTCTCTCATCTACCAGTATCTCCCATTCCCAGAGTGATTTGCCCTGCTACTTAGAAGACAGCAACGGCAATGTCATTGATCTGGGTCACCTTTGTGGTAGTGGTAACAGTACACCCTCAGTGATTCAAGTTCCCATCAAACGCCGACTGTCCGGAATTCCAGTCGTTGATGTTCAATTTAATGGCAACCGCCGCTTTGAAATGCTTTTCGATACAGGGGCGTCTGGAATTGCCATTACCCCTCCAATGGCACAAGTTTTAAACGTTGCACCCGAAGGCGTTGTTACCACCTCCACAGCGGGTGGCAAAGTTGACGTTCCGCGAGGTCGGGTGAATTCTGTCGCCGTCGGCGGTATTGAAGTCACGAATCCGGAAGTTACGATTAATCAATACCTGGAGATCGGACTATTAGGACAAGGATTTTTTGGTGTCTACGATGTGACGATTAAGGAAAATGTGATCGAACTTAGATATCGGTAGGGAGGAATGTTGAGGCAAGTAGGGGCGGATGCGAGGGAATTGGGTTTAGCTGTTGATGGTAACGTTGATTCAAAACCTACCCCCATCAAGTGCGATAATTATTTATTAAATGACCAATAACCAATGACCAATGACCAATGACAAAGGACAAAGGACAAATTACCAATGATGTGGCAATCTTTCTGGAGTCGTCGTGTCTGGATCGCTTTATTCAGCACATTAACCCTACTCAACAGTGCATGTAGTAATAGTGAGGCGGATACGGTTTCAAGTCCTACTCCGACTCAAGCCGCCAGTCCGGTTTCCACCCCTTCCGCTTCTCCCTCGCCAAAACCGCAAGCCTCAAACCCCCAACCGTCGCCATCCCCTAAATCAGACACTTACGCAGAAGCCATTGATGTAGCAACGAGTGCGGTGACGATTAGTCAATCGGCGGTGAGTCGAGAAGATTGGAAATTAGTGGCAAATCGTTGGCAAGAAGCCATTCAGTTATTAAAAGCTGTACCCGCTTCCAGTCAGCACCACGCAACCGCCCAACAGAAGCTATCTCAATACCAAAACCTGCTGGCGGATGCTAAACAGCGATCCACACCACCACCGCCGAAACCGACACAAGGGGATAGTAGTCCCCAGTTTTTCTCGATACCGATTAAAGGAAAGGTTCGGGGTATTCCGATTATCGAAGTCACCTTTAATGGTCAACGGGAATTTGAGATGCTGTTTGATACTGGGGCAACAAATACCCTAATCACCCAGACGATCGCGTCCTCACTAAACTTAAAACCGGTTGGGTTTAGCCAGATGAGTGTCGCCGATGGTGCAGTTGTGCAAATGCCAGTGGCAATCCTGGACTCCATAGAAGTTGATGGTCGTTTGAAACGAGATATCGAGGTGGCGATCGCACCACCATCCATGCCTGTTGGACTCTTGGGACATGACTTTTTTGACGGCTATGACATCACCATCAAAGATACCGTGATTGAATTTCGCAAACGTTCATAATTATCTCCCCCATCTCCCCCATCTCCCCCTCACCTCAACTTATTCAGCAGGCCCTGCCTATGCCAAATCCATTTCCGGGGATGAACCCCTACCTCGAACAAGCCGACTATTGGTCAGATTTTCACAACCAATTGATTGCGACATTAGCGAGAACACTGATTCCCAAACTATTGCCCAAATATCGGGTAGTAACAGACAAGTGGGTGTATAAAATTGCTGGATCGAGTGCGATCGCCATTGGTAGACCTGACCTTACTGTACAGCAGCGCCGCACCCAGACATCGCCAGTCTCGACAATTACCACGCGATCGCCATCCACTGTTCAACCGATTCAGGTGGCTGTTCCCCTCCGCCAAGAAATTCGGCAATCTTATATTCAAGTAAAAGATGCCGCAACCAAGGAGGTTGTCACAGCAATTGAAGTGCTATCTCCCACTAACAAAGTAGGAGACGGTCGCCAAAAATACATAGCCAAACGGCAACGGATACTCGATAGTCTAACGCATCTCGTCGAAATTGACTTATTGCGACAAGGACAAGCGTTACCTCTAGAAAACGATAGCATTC
The DNA here is from genome assembly GCA_964574085.1 of uncultured Coleofasciculus sp. Classification (GTDB taxonomy): domain Bacteria; phylum Cyanobacteriota; class Cyanobacteriia; order Cyanobacteriales; family Coleofasciculaceae; genus Coleofasciculus. Next base: position 1,434 of record CAZNNK010000178.1, on the reverse strand, counting down.
ACAGTCATTATTGTATCTTAATCAGCCGTGCCAATACTCGTCCTTTGGCAGATTTATACCCATTCAATCTCCGCGATCGCATTCCTTCTTTCTCACTACCCTTACGCCCGGAAGACAGCGAACCGACAGTAGATTTGCAGACGTTAATTAATGACCTCTACGAGCAGTTAGGATATGACTATTTTATAGATTATCGTAACAGTCCACCATCACCTTGGTCTCAGTCTGATGTAGAATTTTGGCTTAATCCCTCATCCTAAGTCGGTGATAATTAGCTCAGGACTGTTACTCCAACTCAATTCATTTTCAGAATTACTGGTTAATCTTCTGGGTAAACAAATAAACTTCATCTTGCTGATAACTTAATTGAAAATTGGGTGTATTTTGTAAACGTTTCAACAAATGGTTGACCACCTCTGGACTACTTCCCCAACCCGGATGACGCTGATTCAATAGTACATAATCAAATTCCCTTAACTCAGTTGTTTCCGCACCAACTGTTACCAACTTAACCATAGGGCGGTGGGTTAAATGGGGAGCAACTTGGGCAGGAAGTAAAACTCCACCTTTGGTTTGAATTTGAGCAATGGCTTCCCTTGTCGCTTGCCAAGTATCGATGGATTCCAAATATCTCGACCAAAAATAACCAAATTTGGCTAACGCTAAAAACGCAACCAATGACCAGATAATCATGCTTCGTTTATGGCGGAACCATCCCTTTCCGGCGGCTAATGTAGAAATGACGGCTAATAAGAGAAAAGGCAGTGCTGGTAAAGAGTACTGATGAATTAAATCTTTTTGGGGTTGGTAGTCGGTGATTAAATTTATTATCAAAGTGGGAACTGCACCAACTAAAGGGGTTAGATACTGGGGTGAAAGTCCCCAAATCAGAGGTGAGAACAACAAAGCCAAATATTCTAGGTTAGGCAAGGTAAAAATTCTTCCCAATACTAACCCCGGTTTAAGAAGCAGGTTTTTGGCGATTTCTAGAACCGAATCTCCTAAGAAAGCATAGCGTCCGACCGCTTCAACACCATTGGGTCTAAAGGCAGGAATAATTACTTGAGTTGCAATCAAAAACCAGGCAATTCCTGCCCCTAAAGCAATCCCACCATACCATCGCTTTCTCTCAAAAACTAACAACCAAAACCCCATGGAAGCTACCGTCAGAGATAAAGCATCCCGACACGCCAAAATCAAAACAATTGCCCCACAAAACCAACCCTTATGATGCAGCCGCGCCGCCAAAACTGCACCTAAAAAAGCGGGCAAGGCGATGACTTCGGCATGGAAATCAAATAGATTGAGATTAAAAACTAATGGATACAGCAGATAGACGATTGCCATTGCTGTCGCTTGGGACTCCTTTAACCCCGCTTGACGGGCGAGATAAAAGGTTGGTAAAGCACCTATAGCTAACGCAATGGCTTGCAC
>CAZNNK010000177.1:0-9450 GCA_964574085.1 uncultured Coleofasciculus sp. | reverse complement strand
TCTGACCTGTTGGATTGAATGTTAGCAAACTGGAATTTCTTGATTACAACAAGCAACTGAGTCTCCATACGCTCGGCTAGGTATGTAATGCGACCACTAGCCCAGTTATGTCCGAGTTCTTTGACAATGCGATAGCCCCGGCGTTTAACATCTGGATTACCCATAGCCCTAGAAGACGATTGTGAGATATTTTGGTCTAATTGGACTGGCGTAGTCTGAAGGTAAGTCCCTGGACATAAAGTCTGTACGCTGTACTAAGAAATATTAACAAGCCTCAAACCCTTACTGTTGCCTGTTGCCTGTTGCCTGTTGCCTGTTCCCTAATCTCAACCGTTAACTTTAATTTTGTCTGACTACTTATGCCTGATAAAATTATAAATTCCCGTTGACGAAAATACGCTTTATTGTAATAATTTGAAACTCTCTAAGAAGTCACCCCAAAGTTCTGGAGTAATAGTTGCTGCCAAAAAGGTGCGAGAAACGCTTTAACAATCGCATCCGCCACAACTAAACCGATTCCCAATAGCAGATAAGTTTTGGGAAAAGGATGACGAGGAATTTTTCCTCTAATTTTGGCGATCCCATGTAGCCCTAAAGTCGTCAGGGCGATTCCAGTGGAGATATATCCCATCACTCGTAGCAATGACCAGGGGGGCCAGGCGATCGCCGCCGCTAGCCAGGGATTGGCGCTAATTGTGATCAGCTGCGCTACATAAAAGTTCATATAATTGAGCAACCACGTCCCCAGGAGTAACGCCGCACTTCCGAATGTAATCAGGGACAAAACGCAAAAGGCGATGTAATGTCGTAGATGAATCGGCAGAAACAAACGAGGTGAGCCTTCTGCACCTTCCCCAGTTTGAATCCAGTGAAACATCTCTTCGGTATAGGTTGTACCGCTTAAGACCACCTCAGCCGCTCTTTCGGGGGCTATGGCTGTCGCACCCGCAACGGCAATACTTTGAAATACTGCCCACAGTAGCACCCATCCAAAGGCGTGGGAGTATCGACCTTGGCGAACATGGAACAGAAAAATGGGATACGGAACGGCTGCACCCAGAATTGGCATTAGCCAAGCTACGGCGAACACAAAACTAGTCGTTGTGGTCAATATCGCACCAACTGCTAGAAAGGTTATGGTTAATAGGGTTCCGAACCGATGAGTAGAGATAGAGCGATCGCCTCCTGACCCACAAAGGTAACCTAAGTTAACATTTTCTCGGATTAATGTAAACTTAAGTATCATTCCCTTGTGCATTCAATCCAGGATGGTATTCTACTAATAGAGGCTTAAATGCTTCTAATGACAGATCGAACAAAGGCAGATTCGATAGCGGCATTGAGTAGATTAGACGTAAGAGGTAAAAGCACTGATTAAACTATCCCATCTGTCTCATGACAAACTAACAGCAGCACACCCTTTCAACGCTGATATTTCCTAACCTGATGAATGGGGAGCGATGCGACTGAAACTTTGATTCAGTGCAACTCCATATAGGATTACTAAGATAGAGGAAATTGCTCAGTAAGTTTATCGGACGTGCTGCTGTTGTCCTATCGTAAACCGCAAGTCCCTTAATATTATGCGAGGGTTCGGGAATACTAATCTGTTTTTCGCACGAAGAGTACAACTGCTCCAATAACTAGAAAACCAATTCCCCACCAAAGGGAGTTGCCAGGGAAACTCTTGAGCATGAGGGTTACGATTCCCGACGTAACAAGTGACCACCCTACTGTTGTTCGATATTGCATAAATTACATAAAGCCTCAAAGATGTTTAATGAACAAGGATTTACCCTGAGATATTACTTAGGATAGTCGAGGAATTAGATGACAACCTCCATCAAGAGAGATAGGAAGATTGCAACTACTTAGAACTATTTGCCACAGTAGACAGAACAAGCTGTAATCTACATCTTTCTTGAGCTAGAGTTCATCACCATGCAAAAATTGCCGCACCCCTTTGAGATAAACATCCGGGGCTTCCAACATCGGGAAATGAGCCGTATTCGGAATTTCCCAATACTCCACCTTTTCACTTAACGCGGCTGCCCGTTGTCCCAAAACAGATGGAATAATCTGATCATATTCCCCCGCCACTAATAGCGTCGGTACAGTTAACTGGGCAAATTCCGATGGCATTACCTCCGCCGCATATTTACTCACCGACGTTAACATCGTCCCCAAGGCGGCATCATAATCCGCCATGATAAAATCTTCTAAAAATGCCCGACTCACCGTTCCCGGTAGGGGACGATGCAAAAATCGTGCCATAAATAACGCCCCGGCAAAGGGAATGCGTAAAAACCAGCGGGGACGATACTTGACCACATAACCGCCAAATTTATGAAACGCGGCAAAGGATTTCTCGTCATATTCAAAAATACCGCTACAAGTTAAAATCGCCCGTTCCACTTGCTCCGGATAGCGGTTGAGAAACATTGTCGCCACCGATGCACCCAGAGAATGAGCATTAATATAGACGCGCTTGAGGGCGAGCATCTCTAGCAGTATCGCCAAATCTTCGGCATAGTCCTCCATTTCATAGAGTAACCCAACCGATTCTGAAGGCAGACGCGATCGCCCAAATCCGCGCAAATCGTACAGCAAACAATTAAACTGATCCGACAGCGCCTCCGCTGTACTCTGCCAATACCGCGCCGAACCGCCCCACCCGTGAATAAATACCATCACAGGCTGATCATCCAACGGCTGGGACGCACCAATCCACTCGTAGTAATGATCGACGCCGCGAACGTTAACTAGAGGCATTCTCGATTCGTTTTGATACCACCACTGATAACAATGTTATGCCGATTCTGGCTTCGGTAGGGATGACGGATGCAGCAACAGTTCGGCTGTCGAACGTTTCTCCACCATTTCCCGCGTAATCGTACAGCGCGTCACATCCTTACGCGAGGGTAATTCGTACATCACCTCTAGCATTAACTCTTCCACAATCCCCCGCAGCGCTCGCGCTCCGGTTTTCCGCCGATAGGCTTCCTGGGCAATGGCTCGCAGCGAGTCTTCAGTAAACCCAAGCTGCACATTGTCCATCTTCAACAACTTCTGATATTGCTTCACCAGAGCATTACGCGGCTGGGTCAAAATCTCGATCAGGGCGTCTTCATCCAAGGGATCAACCACCGCCGCGATCGGAATACGCCCGATAAATTCCGGAATCATCCCGAATTTCACCAAGTCATCCGGTTCTAAATGTCGCAGTAAATCTGCCGCCCGTTTTTCTTTGGACTGCCCTTCTCCCGGCTGAATAAAGCCGATTGAGCGCTTACCAAAACGCTGTTCAATCACCTTCTCTAGACCGACAAAGGCACCACCACAAATGAATAATATATTGCCTGTATCAATCTGAATGCAGTCTTGATAGGGATGCTTGCGTCCGCCCTGAGGTGGCACGTTGGCAACGGTTCCCTCGAGCATCTTCAGTAACGCTTGCTGAACCCCTTCCCCAGAAACATCACTCGTAATCGTAGGGTTTTAGCTCTTGGGTGCAATTTTATCAATTTCATCGATATAAATAATTCCCCGTTGTGCTTCTTCAACATCCAAATCTGCTACCTGCAACAGCCGCAGTAAGATGTTCTCAACATCTTCACCCACATACCCCGCTTCCGTGAGCGTTGTCGCATCGGCAACAGCAAAGGGGACATCGAGTACAGCCGCTAAGGTTTGCGCCAGTAAGGTTTTACCACAACCTGTGGGTCCCAGGAGCAAAATATTAGACTTTTGCAGTTCCACCGCATCATCTGCCCCAGCTTTGCCCTTTGCCTTGGCTTCAAGAAAACTTAGGCGCTTATAGTGGTTATAAACAGCCACGGAGAGGACTTTTTTCGCATCGTCCTGACCGATGACATGTTCGTCAAGATAGTTTTTCAGTTCCCGAGGTTTCGGAATCTGATTCAGTGACAAACCGGATGCCCGAGTGCGACGTTTTTGTGGGGGTTCTGAGCGGGGAACTTGCTGGGGAGCCGGAGCGCTGGAATCAAGCAACTCCTCATCTAAAATTTCGTTACATAAATCTACACATTCGTCGCAAATGTAGACTCCCGGTCCGGCAATTAACTTGCGAACCTGCTCTTGAGACTTGCCACAAAATGAACATTTTAGATGGGAGTCGTATTTAGACATAAGGAGCCTCTTACTTAATAGAAGTGACGGTGGCTTCGCTCTTGAGATTCTCTCGCGAGATAACTTGGTCTACTAAACCATACTCTTTGGCTTCCGCTGCTGACAGAAAAAAGTCGCGCTCAGTATCCGTGGCGATTTTTTCATAAGGTTGACCCGTATGATAAGCCATTAGCTCATTGAGCTGATTCTTATGATATAAAATTTCCTTGGCTTGGATTTCGATGTCAACGGCTTGTCCTTGGGCACCGCCTAGGGGTTGACTCATCATGATCCGGGCATTGGGCAGGGACATGCGTTTTCCAGGTGTTCCCCCGGTTAGCAGAATTACGCCCATATCCGTCGCCGCACCGAAACATATTGTGACAATATCGGGGCGAATCTGTTGCATCGTGTCGTAGATCGCCATTCCAGCAATCACTCCCCCAAGTCCGAGAATGGGTCCACCGGGGGAGTGAATGTACAGCTGGATATCTTTAGTGGGATCTTCGGCTTCTAAATACAGGAGCTGGGCAATGATCGAGTCAGCCACCATATCATTGATTCTTGTTCCCAGAAACACAATCCGCTCCCGCAGCAGCCGCGAGTAGATATCAAATGCCCGTTCCCCTACGCCAGACTGTTCAACCACCATCGGTACGATGTTGCTTGAATGACTGTTTGTACTAACCGAGTAAATTTCCGGGGAACTCCAGCTTGTAAATGAGTAGTCAGGGAACTGGGATTGCAGCATAGAACAAGGATTAAAGTATTTGTGTCAACAAATGAATGGTTTTCCCGGCAGGTTTGAACACAGATGTTCTCCGGAAGCCTTGGGCGGGAGTTAACCCAGGTTAACTTCTAATTACCATTATGCCTTAGCGACATCAATACGTGCTGAAGTTGGCGAGTGAATCTTTTGCCCAAGACTGATCGCTCCTGCTTGTTCTGGGTTAACTCCCCAATCCCCACCTTTATTCGCTCGCTGCCGTTTGCTCAGAAGCATCAGGGGTGGGTGATGGTTCCTCGCTTTCCTGATCAGCCGTGGCTTCAGGTTGAGCGGCGGTCTCTTCACTTGCCTCAGAGCCAGTTTCCGGCGTATCCGTTGTTTCTTCGGTCTCTAGTGAGCCTTCCGGAACCAGTTCAATGGTAGCGTGTTCTTCCAACCATTGAATCGCTTTCTCTTTGAGCAAATCCGACTTGACGAACTCCCGCAAGCGTTGTGGATCGACATCTTGCCCTGCCAATTGTTTCATCACTTCCTGACATTTGGCATCCATCTGTTGATCATCCACGGTCAGTGATTCCCGTTTCGCCAGTTCCTCAAGGGCAAGGGATTGGCGCAGGCGGGCGATCGCATCGGGACGGGTTCGTTCCCGCAGTTGGGGCATCATTTCGGCGGTGAAGACTTTCTGCAGATCCATCCCATAGCTTTCCATCTGGATCGCCGTCTGGGTTAATATCGTTTGAACTTCCCGCTCAATCAGGGTTTCGGGTAGGTCAATCTCAACTTGTGCCACCAGCGCTTCAATCAGAGCGTTTTCCTTATTCGTTTTGGTTTCTTGCTCGGCTTTTTCGGCAAATTGTTTGGCTAAGGATTCGCGCAACTCGGTTATGGTTTCCTCTTCGCTAATGTCTTGGGCGAAGTCGTCGTCGAGTTCCGGTAACTCTTTTTCCTTGAGTTCTTTCAGGGTGAGGGTAAAAACGGCACTCTGGCTGGCTAAATCCTCTCGCGGATAATCCTCCGGAAATGTCACCGGAATCTCTTTGGTTTCCCCCGGGGTCATGCCCACAATGCCCTGAACAATGTCCGCTAGAAACCGTCCTTCTTCAAGTTCTAGCTGAAAGTCAGTCGCCTCACCGCCAGAAATATCAACGGCTTCTTCTCCCTCAGGTGTCAAACGACCCTTATAGTCCACAACCGTCACATCACCCATTTGAGCGGGGCGCGATTCGACGGGAATCAGTGTGGCGTGCTGAACCTGACGTTCTGCTAAAAAATTATCCACCGCGTCAGGATCGGGTTTTACGTCTTCAGCTTGAACACTGAGATTCCCGTAGTCTCCCAAATTGATGTCTGGCGGTACATCCACCGATGCCGAAAAGGTTAACGGTTGTCCCGGCTGGAACTGACTCAGTAGGTCTTCAAAGGTGGAAACTAGCTGGTAGTTGCCCAGTGCCTCAATGGTTTCTTGGCTCAGGGCGTCCCGTAAACTATTTTGTACCAAATCTTCCAGCGCCGCTTCTTTGATCCGTCCAGGACCAAGACGCTGGAGCAAAATTTGACGCGGCACTTTTCCCTTGCGAAACCCAGGAATGTTGGCAGAGCGGGCAAGATTTTGCACGACCTTCTCGTAGACCTTCTTGGTCGTTTCGGCAGGAATTTCAATTTCCAGACCGAGTTGGCTCTTGGGGAGTTTTTCCTGAGTAACTTTCATTGACGCTTGTTTTGGAGACAACTGAATTTTAGCTCTTTCGGGGGGATGCATCACGCTCACTCAACAGTAGAGCGTGAGATGAATGACGAATGATTCAACAGCTTTGTGATCATCGAGTTCTTTTAGAGGGTAATGCAAACACCTCATGATATGCTAGTCTGACAACGAGTTATTTTGAGTTCTAGTCATTGTTTCAGGGTATAAAAGAGACATAGATTGAGTCGGTCGGGCGGGGTTTCCGTATCTGATGATAGTACATTCAGAGCGTCTACAGCAGCGAATCTACCCCTAAACCAGCTAGGCTAGGCAAAAGGTTTCCACTGTCGAAGCCAGGAGAACTTGGACTGCCTGTTCCAGCAGACGTAGCCAGCTACGTCTTGAAGTCGGGATATGAATTGAGCTGCCTACTCATCAACTCCGAACGAGAACTGTTATCGTTAATTTGTCCCGTTAAGGGCAAGCCAACGGTAATATCCTGGTCAATTGGCGCAAACCTAGGTCTGTCGTGTTATCACAAGCCAAAAATCACCTTTGTTCAAATCTTATGGATTTTGTCAAAATATAAATTACATATTTCCCTTAAATAATGTTTTAACCTTAAGAAAATTTAATTGTTTTTTTGGCTACGTTAAGTCACTGTCCACGGAATCGATGTGTTAAAAATTGGAGGTAGATCATTTGTCTAGTCAAGTTCGCGTTGCTATACTGGGCGCAACGGGTGCAGTCGGCGCTGAGTTGCTGGAATTACTAGAAACCCGTAACTTTCCCCTCTCCCATTTAAAGCTCCTAGCCTCACCCCGTTCGGCGGGACAGACTCTCCAGGTTCGAGGCGAATCCCTACTGGTGGAAGCCGTGGGGGAGGACTCGTTTAAAGAGGTTGATTTGGTTTTAGCCTCTGCTGGGGGTTCAACATCCAAAGCTTGGGCATCTAAAGCCGTGGAGCAGGGAGCTGTGGTGGTTGACAATTCCAGTGCTTTTCGCATGAATCCTGAGGTTCCCCTGGTTATTCCTGAGGTCAATCCGGAAGCGGCGGCGAAGCATCCAGGGATTATTGCCAATCCCAACTGCACGACAATACTAATGGCAGTAGCCGTTTGGCCCCTGCATCGGGTGCAACCGATTCAACGGATTATCGTCGCTACCTATCAATCAGCTAGCGGTGCAGGTAGACGGGCGATGGAAGAACTTAAAGCCCAAGCTCAAGCCATTTTGCAGGAGCAAACGCCACCCACGGAAAGCTTTCCCTACCCCTTGGCGTTTAACCTATTCCCGCACAATTCTCCCTTGAATGATCAGGGATACTGTGAGGAAGAGATGAAAATGGTCAACGAAACTCGTAAAATTTTCGATGATCCCCAGATTCGTATCAGCGCCACTTGTGTTCGAGTTCCTGTGCTGCGAGCTCACTCGGAAGCGATTAATCTAGAGTTTGCTCAACCGATGTCTGTCGCCACAGCCAAGGAACTACTTGCCAATGCGCCGGGAGTGCGACTGGTGGAAGACTGGCAGGCAAATTATTTCCCCATGCCGATAGATGCTACGGGTAAGGACGATGTACTGGTGGGGCGAATTCGACAAGATGTGTCTCATCCCTGTGGATTAGAGATTTGGTTGAGTGGTGACCAAATTCGCAAAGGGGCAGCGTTGAATGCTGTACAAATTGCCGAGTTGTTGGTGGAACGAAATTGGTTAAAGCCAGCAACAGCAATGATGGCTCATTAATTTGTCATCGGTCTGATGTTCTTTGTTCTATCCTGTGGCAAAGCTGTTGTGTGTCTATTTTCGTTAGTTCAGAGTTGATTTTAGCTCTATTCCTAATGACTAATAACCAATGACCAATGACCAATGACTAACGACCAAATAGGAGTGAAAGAAGGGTGGTCAATTTTGGACGTGTATTAACGGCAATGATTACGCCGTTTAAAGAAGACGGCAGTGTGAATTATCAGGTTGCTGAGAAATTAGCGGCTCATTTAGTGGAACAGGGTACCGATACCGTCGTCGTCTGTGGTACAACAGGTGAATCCCCGACATTGACATGGGATGAAGAGTCTCAGTTATTTCAGGTAGTGCAAAAAGCGGTGGCGGGGAAAGCCAAGGTCATCGCTGGCACAGGGTCAAATTCCACCCGAGAAGCGATCGCAGCTACCCAAAAAGTCGCTAAACTGGGGGTAGATGGTTCATTACAGGTGGTTCCCTATTACAATAAACCCCCCCAAGAGGGACTTTATAATCATTTCCAGGCAGTTGCCAAATCTAGTCCTGACTTGCCTGTGATGCTCTACAATGTACCGGGTCGCACGGGTCAAAACCTCCAGCCGGAAACTGTTGCCCGTTTAGCGGAAATTCCCAATATTGTAGCGATTAAAGAGGCGAGTGGTAGCTTTGAGCAAGGCAGTCAAGTACGGCGTCTGACGCCACCGGATTTTGCTATTTACTCAGGAGAAGATTCCTTTACCTTAGCCTTATTAGCACTAGGGGCAAGTGGAGTCGTCAGTGTTTCCTCCCATCTCGTTGGTCTAGAACTCCGGCAGATGATCCAGGCTTTCCAAGCGGGTCAAACTGACCTAGCCAGAGACATTCACTTAAAGCTTTTTCCGTTATTTAAAGTCTTGTTTTGTACTGCCAATCCTATTCCACTCAAAGCCGCATTAAAGCTTCAAGGATGGGACGTCGGTTCACCACGCCCACCATTGAGTGATCTGCCGATGGAATTGGAACAACAAGTCAAGACGGTTCTCCAAGACCTTTCTTTACTTTAAATGGTCATCAATGTTGTTGATGTAGATGTATAGGAGAGTTAAATTTCCCGTAAAATGAATACAACGAAACATTTATCTATGAACTACTCTTGATTTTTGGGCTAAAGTAGCCTATTGTCTGCTCC
>CAZNNK010000176.1:0-9462 GCA_964574085.1 uncultured Coleofasciculus sp. | reverse complement strand
CCACTGGTTGCAGCAAAGTCCACCGACAGACGACCATATAAAATCGCAATCCAGCGCATGGGTAAACGCATCGCTTGCGGTGTACTCAGTAAGATATTGGGTGAAACTTCCAATTCCTCAATATCAATATCCGGCTGGTAAAATCGGTTGAAAAAGACCAAACCATCTGCACCCGCCTCAGTCAACCGCTTCGCCATATTTGCCATATTGCTGAAGAAGGGACTGAGTTTAATCGCAACTGGAATATTGACCTCAGATTTCACCGCTTGCAGAATATCAAGATAATTCTGCTCAATTTCCGCCCCCGTCTGATCCATATCCGTGGGGATGCTGTAGATATTCAACTCCAGCGCATTTGCCCCCGCCTGCTCAATTTCCTTGGCATAATGCGTCCAACCGCCTACTGTAGCACCATTAAGACTAGCGATGATCGGCATATCCACCATCTCTTTTGCCTTACGGATATGCTCTAAATATTGTTCTGAACCCACATGAAAAACTTCCGCTTCCGGGAAATAGGTCAGGGCTTCGGCAAAACTTTCGGTACCATACTCTAAGTGATGGTGTAACTCCAACTTTTCTTGGCGCAGTTGTTCTTCAAATAGGGAATGCAGCACCACAGCCGCCGCGCCTGCATCCTCCATGCGCTTGATATTGTCCACATCTTCGGTCAAGGGTGCCGCTGCACCAACCACGAGGGGCGATCGCAAGTCTAACCCGAGATATGTTGTTGTCAGATCCATCCGTTTAAACCTCTCAATTCTTTATGGGTAATCCTGTGGAGATGGGGGGTAGGGCGGGTTTAGTCGCATCTAGGTGAGGTCACACATGATAGTCGTGAAACCCGCCCCTACACATTCAAAACGTCCCCCTAAACCTTAATTAGGTACTCGTCGGTTCCTTAACCTCCCCACCCGTTTGGGTTGTCTGACCATTCCCGTGACCGTTGTGGGTGTCCAACTGACGGGCTGCCAGATATTGGTACATCTGCCACCGGGTTTGCACATCCTGTTGCGCTTCTTGCAGGAGACGTTTAGCATCTTCTGGCTTACTCTTGGTCAGCATCTTGAAGCGGTTTTCTTGATACATGGATTGTTCCACCGGGAACTTCGGACTCCGCATATCCAGTTGCAGGGGATTCTTGGCTTCTTGGACTAAATCGGGATTGAAGCGATACAGCAACCAGCGCCCGGACTCAACCAACGCCTTGTGATGCGACATTGATGTGGTCATATTAATCCCGTGGGCAATACAGTGCGAATACGCCAGGATTAGCGATGGACCATTATACGCCTCCGCTTCTAAGAACGCCTTCAACGTATGTTCATCCCGCGCCCCCATTGCCACACTGGCAACATAGACATTCCCGTAGGTCATGGCAATTAAACCGAGGTCTTTCTTCGGTGCGGGTTTACCACCAGCCGCGAATTTCGCTACCGCCCCCCGTGGGGTAGCTTTGGACGCTTGACCCCCGGTATTGGAATACACCTCAGTATCCAGAACCAGGATATTCACATTGCGACCACTGGCAATCACATGGTCTAACCCACCGTAACCAATATCATACGCCCAGCCGTCACCGCCGATAATCCAGACACTCTTCTTGACTAGGTAATCAGCTAAACTTAACAACTGCTTGGCTTCGGGAGAATTCATCCCTTGCAGTTTCTGCTTGAGTTGCGCCACTCGTTCCCGTTGTTCCCAGATATCGGCTTCAGATTTCTGGTCGGCGTTGAGAATGCCACTGACTAAGTTATCGCCAATCTCACCCGCTAACCGTTGCAGTAACTCAGCGGCAAATTGGCTGTGTTTGTCAATGGATACCCGGAAGCCAATGCCAAATTCAGCGTTATCTTCAAATAAGCTATTCGACCACGCCGGTCCACGCCCTTGGGCGTTTTGCGCCCAAGGTGTAGTCGGTAGGTTTCCGCCGTAAATCGAGGAACAGCCTGTGGCATTTGCCACCACCATGCGATCGCCAAATAACTGGGTCGCTAGTTTCAAATACGGCGTTTCCCCACACCCCGCACAAGCGCCGGAGAACTCAAATAGGGGTTCCTGCCATTGCTGCTGGCGAATCCGATCTAAATTTAAGGAACGGCGATCGGGATTGGGAATATCTAAGAAAAAGTCCCAATTTTCCTGTTCGGGTTCCCGCAACGGTAACTGGGATTCCATGTTAATCGCCTTCAGCTTCGGCTGAGACTTATTCTTCGCTGGACAAACATCGACACAGATTCCGCAACCGGTGCAGTCTTCCACCGCCACCTGAATTGTAAATTTCTGTCCCGCATACTCTTTATCACGAGTATCCGTGGACTTAAAAGAAGCCGGGGCATTTTCTAACACCTGCGGGTCATAAGACTTGCCTCGGATCACCGCATGGGGGCAAACCATGACACACTTGCCACATTGGACGCAGACATCGGGGTCCCAAACCGGGACTTCTAATGCCACATTACGTTTTTCCCATTTGGTCGTACCCGTAGGGAATGTCCCATCCACGGGCATGGCACTCACGGGCAGGTCATCGCCACCCCGCGCCATCATCTTACCTAACACATCCCGAACAAAGGCTGGGGCGGTGTCGGGAACCGGGGGACGCATATCCACCGTGCTGTCCAGGGTGTCTGGCACTTGCACTTCATATAGATGTGCCAAAGCATTGTCCACTGCCTCAATATTCATGCGGACAACTTCTGCACCCTTCTTGCCGTAAGTCTTTTCGATATACTGCTTAATTTTGGCGATCGCTTCTTCTTTGGGTAAGATATTCGCCAGTTCAAAGAAGCAGACTTGCATCACGGTGTTAATCCGCCGTCCCATCCCACTGCTAACTGCCACCTGATTAGCATCAATGACATAGAACTTCAGGTTCTTGTTGACAATTTCCTCTTGCACCGGACGCGGCAGTAAACCCCAGACTTCATCGGGTCCAAAGGGACAATTCAGCAAGAAGGTTGCACCCGGGGCCGCACTACTGAGGACGTTCAATTTTTCCAGGAACACCCACTGGTGACAAGCCACAAAGTTGGCTTGGCTAATCTGGTAGGTTGAACGAATCGGTTCTGGACCAAAGCGCAGGTGAGAAACGGTAACGGCACCGGATTTCTTGGAGTCGTAAACGAAGTAGCCTTGGGCGTAGTTATCGGTTTGTTCACCAATAATCTTGATCGAGTTCTTATTCGCGCCAACAGTACCGTCTGATCCTAAGCCATAGAACACACAACGCACCACGCTTTCGGGTTCCGTGGAGAAGTTGGGATCGAAGGAGAGGCTGGTATTGGTCAAGTCATCGTTGATGCCAATGGTAAAGTGGTTCTTCGGTTGATCAGCCGCGAGGTTATCGAAAATCCCCTTAACCATCGCGGGGCTAAATTTCTTAGAGGATAAGCCGTAGCGTCCACCGACAACCTTGGGTTTAGGTGTATCGGCTTCCCAGGCTTCCTGAACGGCTGTCACCACATCCAAATACAGGGGTTCACCACCTGCACCGGGTTCTTTGGTGCGGTCTAGGGCAGCGATACTCTTGGTGGTAGCAGGCAGCGCCTTAACCAACTGCTTCATATCAAAGGGGCGATACAGCCGCACTTTGATCATCCCCACTTTTTCACCCTGTTGGGTCAGGTAATCCACGGTTTCATGGGCGGTTTCTGTACCAGACCCCATGAGGATGACCACTCGTTCGGCATCGGGGGCACCGTAATATTGGAACAGTTCATATTTCCGCCCGGTGAGTTCGGCAAATTTGTCCATGGTGTTCTGAACAATTTCCGGGCAGGCGTTGTAGTAAGGGTTAACGGTTTCCCGTGCTTGGAAATAGACATCCGGGTTTTGGGCGGTGCCGCGCAAGACGGGGCGATCCGGGGTGAGACCCCGCGCCCGGTGTTCCATCACCCGTTCATCATTGATCATTTCCCGCAGATCCTCTTCCGCTAGGAGTTCAATTTTCTGAACTTCGTGGGAGGTGCGGAAGCCATCAAAGAAATGGATAAAGGGAACGCGGGATTCCAGGCTAGCGGCGTGGGCTATCAACGCTAGGTCATGTGCCTCTTGGACTGATCCCGACGCCAACAGACCAAATCCGGTGGCACGGCACGCCATCACATCTTGGTGATCTCCAAAAATGGACAGGGCTTGGGCGGCTAGCGATCGCGCGGCGACATGGATCACGGCTGAGGTCATTTCCCCGGCGATTTTGTAGAGGTTGGGCAGCATTAACAGCAAGCCTTGAGATGCTGTAAATGTACTGGTTAATGACCCTGCCTGCAATGCGCCATGAACCGTACCTGCCGCCCCGGCTTCACTCTGCATTTCAATGATCGAGGGAACGGTACCCCAGAGGTTCTGGCGACCTTCTGAAGACCAGGCATCTGCCCATTCTCCCATGGGTGAAGCGGGGGTGATCGGATAAATAGCAATCACTTCATTCAGCGGATAGGCAACGCGAGCTACCGCTTCGTTTCCGTCTAGAGTTGCAATTGTTCGTTTCGTCATAGTTACAAACCTTTTTGGGTTGCTAGGTAATCTTTTTTGTTTGGGGCGCTAAACTTCAACTTAATTCCTTATCTATTGCAAATCCCCTATCCATTTCGTCTCTTCCACTACAAAACGCCAATTCTCTTGGCAATCGAATTAGCATAAATTTTCCAATTGAGTCCTGCTTTGAACAACGTCAATGTTGTTTTTTCTAGGGAACATAAATCGACATTAAACCCCCAAGCTATATGGCTGACGGTCGTTTCCGGAATGGGTTAACGGTCTTTTAACCTTCCCGTCTGCTTCCGGATACTCTTCTATTATCTAACAAAAATTTAGCAATTTCGGTAGTCTAACTTTTTTTTAATTTATTTAAGACTTGGGCAACTCCTTAGCTTAAAATAATCTAAAGAATAAGCTGTATTAGGTTTTACAAGCTGGGAGATTTTAACTTAATTAAGTATTAGTGTAAAATAATGAAGAAATATTTCATTTCGTAAATATTTATCAGTTTCTCAGCTATTGGGGGAGATGGGGAAAACCAGGATAACAGTACAGCAGGATTGCTAGGATGGCTCTATACTCGTCACTATCTGCAACGAGTGCGATCGCTAACCCTGCTGGGTGTCGGTGTGCATCCGGCGATTGACTGGCAAGCGCACTATTATGTACAACTATTTCTTCCACTACTTCAATCCGCAATCAGTCGGTGAGCAACTTCTGGACTTTTGGAACTCGATGTGTCCGCCGTCGCCCATTCAGTCATCGCTGGGATTGGGTTAAGTTTCAACTATGTGACGCATAATAGAGAGCTACAAAATTGTTAAATAGGTTTCCGTTGGACTGATAGGTAAGGGCTTCAGTGTTTGATTTTGTATGTCTAATTCTAAACCCAAAGATTCTAAAGGTATCACGCCTAAAAGCGGATCGCCACCGCCGGGTAATTCCAAACACTCGAAGGTTCCTTTTGTTCAGTTATACCTATTGTTTTCTTTCCTTCCTTGTCCTCCTTGTCTTGTCCCAACCATAAAAAACCTACACCTGTAAGATGGGGGTTAGGGGGGTAGGAGTTGGGGTTAGGGGATAAGAATGAAAAGTGCGACTCCTAGACTAGAACGTAAATGTCGTTCGCAACACACCAACTAAAGCCGTATCATTATTCCCATCACTTTCTGGATTAAACAGAACAAATGCTCCCGGCGTAATACTGACGTTATCACTCACCTTAAAATTGTAAAACGCCTCCAAATGATACGGCGTTTCTCGGTCAACACCCGGTTCCGTTAAATCAGCTTCGCCATCGGCTTCTACTCGATGCAACGGTTGTCCAAAAATTAGACCCGCCGTATTTCCTTCTTTAAATAAGTCTTGGAAATATAAGCCCGCCATCCAAGTGGTGAAATCAGAGGATGCATCTGCACCCGCTACCGCATCCACAAAGAAATAAGCGCCGTAACCCGTCAATGAAATTTTGGGAGAAAAACGCCAAGTTGCAGTAGCCCCCAATGAGTTAACGTGAACGGGTGTATTCAAAATACCGCCAACGATGGGATTACCATCAGCATCAACGGTGCGATTAGGAATATTCAGCGGATTGGAGGAAAATCGAGTTAATCCTAGACCCATAATATTCAGGTCATGGTAACTATAAGCATAGTTCAAACCAATATCAAACTGAGAACTGGGTTTAACCGTAAGCTGCGCCGATGCAACAGTACTCCCACCAAAGAACCCTGAACCTAAGATATTAGTCGCCCCTTGTTCCGGAATCGCCGCATTGACGCTACCGTATAACGCCCGCAAGTCGATTGCATCGGAAATCCCCCAAATAAATCCCACTGCTGAGGCTAAACCGGTTTGGGAGGTTCCCCCAGATACCCGTACAACAGGGTTCAATGTGGCAAATCGGGAAATCGCGCCCTGTGCTTCACTGGAAAAAGGGATAATAGCGGGAAATGCATCCGAGGCTTCTGCGGCGGTTCCCGCAAATAGGGTTAAATTGTTGACTCCAGATGGGAAAATGTATAGGAGTTTGTAGAGTTCAACGTCATTAGAACCCACACTCTCGCTCAAGTCTTGGGGGTTAAATTCGGGAAACTGGGGTTCAAAACTGAGTTTCGTAGATCCTTCACTTAAAAAAGCGTCTCGTCCAGGAAATAACGCCCCTTGAACGCTACCCGCCCCGGTGATATCACCACCAAAATTATAGGCTTGTAACCCTGTAATCAGTAAATCTTGACCCGTAAAACTGGTATTCAGATTCAAGCGCACTCGGTCAGCCAGAATAATATTAGCATCCTCATCATCGCTAGTTGCCCCAACGAGTGAGAAAATGACTTCACCATTTAATTTGGTGGTTGTAGAAAACTGGTTATCTTCTAAAACGGCGACTCGTCCTTCTAAATTATCAACTCTTGCGCCCAGAGTAGCGAGTTCAGCTTCAAATTCCTCAATCAGTCGCCGTAATGTGACTAACTCACTGTCATCAACTCCTGTCCCCACAATTAATCGTTCAATTTGTTGCAAACAAGCATTTAACCCAGCCGCAAACTCGTAGCGAGTCAGGGCGCGGTTCCCCCGAAATGTGCCATCAGGATAACCTGCAATGCAACCATACCGTTCTACTAAACTTCTCAGGGCTTCATACGCCCAGTCTCCCGGAGATACATCGGAAAGTTGAGAGACTGAGGTAACTTGTCCCATCGGGGATGACTCAGAATCGAGGCGTTCTAACATATCTGAGACAGAGGTGATGGGGGCGTTTTTATCCTCTACCGCTTGTGCTAAACGGGGAGTCGGTTGATCCGTTGTCCCCGCTTGATTCAGGGGTGTCGCGGATAGAGGCGTGCGATCACCAAGTCCAACCTGTAGAGTATCAATGGGATGAGTCGCCTCTTCTGGCATTGTCAATCCTAACTCCCTCATCTCGGCAATAGCCGGATTGGCATCCCAAGGAATAGCACCAGCGATTATGCCCAATAGACCTATCCTACCCCAAAATCTTAGGTGATGTTTATTCACGATTCGTTCCTCACACCAACTGTCCGATATGTATTGATTTGCCTAAACCCAACTCCGTCAAGTAGTACGAGATTTAGTACAAAACAGCAAAGGTTCATCACGGCTTCATTCTGTCACTAATTGTACCACTGTGTTGAAGTTGCACTGTATAGAACGACAAAGCTATGGGCTTTTCAGGCTAAGCCATCTGAGTACCTCAGACTTATCGGGATAGTTTTTGGCTAACACGCACCCGACTTGAAACCTGGATTAACTAAGCTAAAATGCATTTAAATTGTGTATTCCCTGTTGCCTGTTGCCTGTTGCCTGTTGCCTTTGAGCGATTGAGGTATCCCAATTTAAATGCCGAACAGCTTAAAGCAGGTTCAAGAAGCCTCGGAAACGATACAAAAGCAAGAGGAGCAGCAAACTAATTTTATCGTCTGAATAACAGAAAGTTGCCTGGGATCAACCAGGCAACTGCCAACATACAATCAATGTGAAAAGCTAATCTAGGCGGGAGCCACTTGCACAATCAGCGATCGCTTATCAAAAGACTGGACTTTCCCAGCTTCGCCAAGATCATCAATTACACGTTCTAGCAGTTCCCGGGCGCGATCGCGATGCTGATGTTCTCGTCCTCTCAGACGCACCTGAAACTTGACTAAATTACCTTTATCCAACCACTTAAGCGCTCTTTTGATGCGTAAGCCGTAATCGGAGTCACCCACATTGGGACGTAACTTGACTTCCTTGAGCGTTGGTTTAGAACTTTGGCGTTGACGCTTTTTCTGCTGGTATTGATGTTTCCCGTAGTCTAGAACCTTCGCCACGGGAGCGTCTTTACGTTGAGAGACGACTACTAGATCCAGACCTGCATTCTTAGCGACTTGCAGTGCCTCACGGGTATCTGTCAAGCCACGATTGTTGTTTTCATGGTCAATCAACAAAACCTGAGGTGATTTGATTTTATGGTTAATCAGTTGTTTCTGTTTCTTAGCGATAAGACTTTCCTCCTAAGTTCAACATCCCACTAGCTCACCCTGATCAGGTTAACCTTATACTGATCACCTCACATCCCGCTAAGGTTTGAGAAATGTTGTCGGCGATTAGACATTAGCAGATAGTAGGAACGTTTTCTACACCGTAACATTAATCTGGGATGAATGCCACGCTTATTAAGCACCCATCTCACCAACCGCCTTAAGTTAAAGCTAGGAGGGAACGATCTGAACAACCAATGCTCGTCGATCAAAAGACTGAACTTTGCCAACTTCACCCAGATCAGCCACCACGCGCTCTAGCAATTCAGTGGCGCGATCGCGATGTTGATGTTCCCGACCCCGCAGACGCACCTGAAACTTTACAGAATCGCCTTTGTTCAACCATTGAACAGCTCGATTGATGCGTAAGCTGTAATCAGACTCGCCTACATTGGGACGCAGTTTCACTTCCTTAAGTGTTGGTTTAGAACTCTGGCGCTGGCGTTTCTTTTGTTGGTACTGATGTTTCCCGTAGTCCAAAATTTTTGCCACGGGAGCATCTTTACGCTCAGAGACGACCACCAAATCCAGACCTACCTCTTTCGCCAGTTGGAGAGCATCACGAGTATCAGTCAAACCGCGATTGTTATTCTCATGATCAATCAACAGAACCTGAGGAGACTTGATTTGACGGTTGATTCGTTGCTTGTCTTTGTTAGCTATAATACATTCCTCCTCGAACTTGATATCTTACAGGCTAACTCTTCTTTAGGATAGCGCAACCCTGAGGAATTGAAACCTCTCTCGGTTATACTTCGTTAAAACCGGGATATTCCTCCGAAGCTTGAGCCAGAACCGAAGCTACCCCACCAACAATAAACGATGAACGATGAAGCTTTGTCAGGCGGAAATGCCCTATTTCAGGAAATTGGGGTAATAATTTCCCCTACCCTCTTTATTTAATCGCTAAGTAGATATATACTCAATTAATAGATAGACT
>CAZNNK010000175.1:0-9464 GCA_964574085.1 uncultured Coleofasciculus sp. | reverse complement strand
GGGCTTGGCTGGCGCCTCAAGACCAACCACACCAGAAGTTTGAATTCCCTGAGGAGGTACTACCCCGTGGTAACGCTCTCTAGTAGTTCCATGGTGGCGGGAAACCGCGACCAACAATCATCAGGTTTTGCCTGGTGGGCGGGTAATGCCCGTCTGATTAACCTCTCCGGTAAATTACTGGGGGCTCATGTTGCCCATGCTGGACTGATTGTCTTCTGGGCTGGGGCAATGACTTTATTTGAAGTTGCCCACTTTATTCCCGAAAAGCCCATGTATGAACAGGGCTTAATCCTGCTCCCTCACTTAGCGACCCTGGGTTGGGGTGTAGGTCCTGGTGGTGAAGTGATTGATACATTCCCCTACTTTGTCGTTGGGGTACTGCACATCATTTCCTCTGCCGTTCTGGGTCTCGGCGGTATCTATCACGCCGTTCGCGGTCCAGAAACCTTAGAAGAGTATTCTGCCTTCTTTGGTTACGACTGGAAAGATAAGAATAAGATGACCACAATCATCGGGTTCCACCTGATTGTTTTAGGTTTGGGTGCTTTACTGCTCGTAATCAAAGCCATGTTTGTGGGTGGTGTTTATGATTCTTGGGCACCTGGCGGTGGTGACGTGCGGATCATTACCAACCCGACACTGAACCCAGCTGTGATCTTCGGGTATCTAACCACCTCTCCCTTTGGTGGAGACGGTTGGATCATCGGCGTCAACAACATGGAAGATATTATTGGCGGACATATTTGGATCGGTCTGATCTGTATTTCTGGCGGTATTTTCCACATTCTCACCAAGCCCTTTGGTTGGGCACGTCGCGCCTTTATCTGGTCGGGAGAAGCGTATCTCTCCTACAGCTTAGGTGCGTTGTCCCTGATGGGCTTTATCGCATCAGCGTTTGTTTGGTTCAATAACACCGCTTATCCCAGCGAATTTTATGGTCCAACCAACGCTGAAGCATCTCAGGCTCAGTCCTTCGTCTTCTTAGCGCGTGACCAACGGTTAGGGGCAAACATTGCTTCCGCTCAAGGTCCTACGGGTCTAGGTAAATACCTGATGCGTTCTCCCACTGGAGAAATCATCTTCGGTGG
This sequence comes from uncultured Coleofasciculus sp., assembly GCA_964574085.1. Classification (GTDB taxonomy): domain Bacteria; phylum Cyanobacteriota; class Cyanobacteriia; order Cyanobacteriales; family Coleofasciculaceae; genus Coleofasciculus. The sequence continues at coordinate 8,376 of CAZNNK010000175.1, read as the reverse complement.
TGAAACCATGCGCTTCTGGGACTTCCAAGGTCCTTGGTTAGAGCCGCTACGTGGTCCTAACGGACTGGATGTAGACAAGCTGAGAAATGATATTCAGCCTTGGCAACTGCGCCGTGCTGCTGAGTACATGACCCATGCGCCTAACGGTTCTATCAACTCCGTTGGTGGCATCATCACGGAAATGAACGGGTTTAACTACGTTAACCCCCGTGCATGGTTGGCGGCGGCTCACTTTATCTTAGGATTCTTCTTCTTAGTCGGTCACCTCTGGCATGCAGGTCGCGCTCGTGCGGCTGTTGCTGGATTTGAAAAAGGTATTGACCGTGAGAGTGAGCCAGTATTGTTTATGGGTGATCTTGACTAAATTGGTTCATTTCATAGGCTGAAATTTAATTGGCTTGAAGGCTCTTGTTGAAACGCAAGAGCCTTTTTTTTAGCCGAGAGTATCCGTTAACCCCATCTTCCCCATCTTGCAGACGTTCCACCGGAATGTCTCGACTACCCCATTTCTCCAATCCTTCAGATTAAGGTATAGGTCGGGACGGTGGCACTTGCAGCTCAGATGAAGCCGTCAGCGTTTGGTATAAGCGCTCAGATAAGATGCGGTTGGCTTCCTCGGTCAAATGAATGGCATCCCAAAACGCCCGATCAGAAAAATCGTTATAAACATCGTAGAAGTTCAGCGTTTTCACATTCTCGGGATACCAACTTTGAAGCTGATCCAGTGATTTGGCTAAAGCGACATAGCCATCTTGGATTCGTGTCTGATAATCTGCTCCTAATTCAACCAAAATTTCCTGCTCTCTGAGTGAAATCTGTTGATTACCCCCACGACCCGTAATTTCGGGTTGTATGGCAATAATTAAGGGAACTGATGCCCCAGTCGCCAAGCGAATCATTTGCTTATGGCGATCGCGGTAACGGGTAATCCGTTCTTGGAGTTCCTCTGAGTCAGTAGGCAGATACTCTCCTAGGTGGGCTGTACCATTTAACGCAGCTAAACTCAGGCGACTCACCGAGGGTTGGGGACGTATGATCCAATATTGGGTAGCTTTAACCAGATAGGTGTTCGTCACCACAGCGGTTAACTCTTGGGAGAGGTGCGTCCAAAAATGTCCAGATGCATCACTGAGAAAGGTTTCAATCTGAGGAATATCCGTTGCCATGCGATCGCTCGGTAGGAGCAAGTCCATGTATCCATCCAAAACCACGATCGCATCCGGTTGGTAGGACAAAATCTGCAACGCTAACTGAGCCAATTCATTCCCTGATGCATACCCCGGTACAGCCGCATTAATCACCCGATATTGACCATCTTTAATTTTAGGAGGCAACGCCAACGCCTTTTCTAAATCCGGTTTATAGAAGGGCAGATCTGTGGGTCGATATTTCTCCGGAGAACGCTGTTGTTGAGCAACCCGTTCCTTCAGACGCGCTTCCAGTTGAGCTGCGATCGTGGCTTGATTACTGGGATTCCATTGACCGAATGCTGTTGATCCTCCCAGTAAAAAAATCCGAAATTCACTGTTGGGTTTGTCTAGGGGAACAGGTTCAGTGTCGCGGAATCCTTGGGGATTAATCTGCCAAAAATTGCTGGTTTGCTCACCTTCAAGCTGATAGCCCACAGCGAGACTACGGTGGGCAGCAAGTCGCCCCTGTTCGGATAAACCCTCGTAAGGCTGGTCATTTTCATTCAAAAACTTGAGGCGGTAAACATTCACGATCGCTGGTTCACCCTCGTAAGCGGCTAACTCAGCGGTTTTGCCCATGACACCAACCAACAGCCGAGTGGATAATTCTAGGAGAATTAAGATAATCGGAATCGCTAAAATGATCGTGAGCAACGGGAAGGGGCGGCGGCGCTTACGGTAGGTGCGACGGCGGCGCGACTTGAACATCAAATACTTTCCTCAAATCATCACAGAATCGGGCGGCTGCGTTGCTAAACTTAACACGGATGGGGTCATAAGACTGACATTAAAATGGCAGGGTTACATCTGAGCGTGGGTTAAAATCCATAGTTGTACAGAACTATCCATTATACCGATGCCCTGCAAGCTACTCTTTGTCTGCCTTGGTAATATCTGCCGTTCTCCCTCCGCCGAGAACATTATGAATTACTTAATTGAACAAGCGGGACTACAGGAGAGTATTGTCTGTGACTCAGCAGGGACAGGTGATTATCATATTGGTTCTCCTCCCGATGAACGCATGACTCTCGCCGCCAGCCAACGGGGAATCATCCTCAAGGGGAAAGCCCGACAGTTTCAAATCCCTGATTTTGAAGCGTTTGACCTGATTTTGGCGATGGATCGGGAGAATTTACGCGACATTCTGTTTCTAGATGCGACGGGGAAGTATCGGGAGAAGGTGCGATTAATGTGTGATTTTGCCACTCGTCATCGCATACGAGACGTTCCCGATCCCTATTATGGGGGTCCAGAGGGATTTAACCAAGTGATTGATTTACTCCTCGATGCTTGCGAGGGATTATTGGAGTATGTGATGAAGACCTATTCCCTACCCGCCAAGGGCAAAGTCCAATGAGCTTTTTTGAGAAACTCAATCATGCGATCACCCAAAATCAAAGTTTACTGGTAGTCGGACTCGATCCTAACCCGGAAATGATGCCCAAGCGTTACTCCACCGGAGAATATTCCGGTGATCTGATGAATGGGTTAAGAGAGTGGCTGCACGTAATTATCCAGCAAACCGCCGATTTAGTCTGCGCCTATAAGCCCACATTTGGCTTTTACAAAGCCTTGGGTGCACCGGGACTCAACTTATTAGAACAGACACTCGCGGCGATTCCTGACTCCATCCCGATTATTTTAGATGCTAAACATGGTGACTTAAATACTAGCACCGTCTTTGCCGAAACCATTTTTACGCGATCGCGGGTGGATGCGGTTACGCTGAGTCCTTATTCTGGACAAGACCATATCGCACCCTTTTTAATTTATCCCGGTAAAGCCGTCTTTATTCTCTGCTGCACCTCTAATCCGGCGGCTGTCGCGATTCAGCAGTATCCCCAACCCCAAACCCCCCTTTATTTGCAAGTGGTGAAGGAAGCCAAAACCTGGGGCGCACCCGAAGATTTAGCCCTAGAAGTTGGCACAACCTCACCAGACATATTGGCAAAAATTCGGGCAATTGCCCCAGAACGCTTAATTTTAGCCCGGAGTATCTGGGCGGAGGGAGGGGCTGAACTGAACCAAATTTTAGCGGCTGGTTTAAATGCCAATGGCGAGGGGTTATTAATTCCCGTTCCCCAGGATATGTTAGCCACAGAAGAAGCCGCCGCCGCGATACAACCCCTGCGAGAGGAGATCAATCAAGCAAGAGGGAAAAAGATTCAACTGGGTTCGGTTTGTGATTTATGGACGCCCGACGTCTGTTTTCTTGAACAACATCCCCATCAGGATTTAATTCTCCAACTGTATGACATGGGTTGTATTTTATTTGGCGAATTTGTCCAAGCATCTGGAGCCGTTTTTCCCTACTATATTGATTTGCGGAAAGTTATCTCCAATCCCCAACTTTTCCATCTAATGCTAAGTGCTTATGCCGAGATTCTGCAAAATTTAACCTTTGACCGAATTGCCGGGATTCCTTATGGCTCATTACCCACCGCCACCGGGTTATCTTTGCGCCTGCATCACCCGATGATTTTTCCCCGTAAGGAAGTGAAAGCCCATGGAACGCGACGAGTGATTGAAGGTCACTTTGAGCCAGGGGAAACGGTGGTTGTGGTGGATGATATTTTGATTAGTGGCAAGAGTGTGATGGAAGGGGCGGCGAAGCTGGAGTCCGGGGGATTAAATGTGCAGGATATTGTCGTATTTATTGATCACGAAGGTGGGGTAAAAGATAGATTGAGGGACAATGGTTATCAGGCGCATTCCGTGTTAACGATTTCAGAAATTACCCAAACCCTATATCAAGCAGGGCGGATTACTCAAGAACAATTCCAAACATTTAACCACAGTGTTCAGTAAGTGAACGTCCAACGCCTTAATTTAAGTTCGTGTTAAGTTCGTAGTTGCGCTTTAGCGCCATAAACACTATAGCGCTGACTACCAAGGTTTCTATGACAATCTCTGCATCCTCACCGAAATCTATCGCAGAAATCCGGTTTCTTGCCCCCACCCACATCTCAGAGAGGAAAGCAGTTCATCGCTTTGCTTCCCACGGATTAACCAAATCAATTCCACAATCCAAAAAGTCGCGTATGTTGCGGGTCGCTAATGTTGCCTGGTGAAGTCGGCAAATGGCTGCAATTTGTGCATCAAATTGTGAAATGGGGCGACCGATTTGTTTGCGGTAAGCTGCTATTTGGGAATAAAGTTCAGCGGCTTTTTGATCGAATGCTAAAATTCGCTCTGGCAAGTAATCCTCAAAGACGATCAATGCTCCGTCGAGCAATTTCTGTCGTCGCTGTCCTTCTGGGAGAATTTGAATACCGTACAGAATTTCGGCTTGGGTAATGCTGGTTGTGTACAGTGATGCACCGTTTTGGCTGGCTAACCATTCGCGGATGACACTCGAACCCCTCGGCTGAATGAGTTCCGAAATCACGTTGGTGTCGAGAATGATTTTCATGGTTCGCCAAACAGGGTTTCGTCAACTCGGATGGGTTCCCGTGGCTCGATGGGAATTTCGTTGGATTCGATCTGGCTGAAGTGTCGCTCAAAGACTGCGATGAGCCACTGACCTTCGTTTTCAAAGTTTTCGGGTTGGAGTTCTGGGGCTGGTGTGTGGGGGGTTGGGTGCAGTTCGCGATCGAGAAGCTCGAACAGTTTTTGCTTGTCGGTAGGGTTGAGTTGATGAATGGCTGGCAAGAGTTCATTGAGTGTCATGTCTGGTTCCTGTTGTGTTGTATCTACTATTTTGCCTTCTGGAAACGTCAGGGGTGCGATCGCCAAGCATTGGGTTGAATTTGTGCCTCAAACGTTATGACAGCAAGTCAGTGTCATTCGTGTTAAGTAGAGGCTATAGATTTATGGTTAAATCGGGCGCACGTCGGTGCGCCCCTACAATTATAATCATGAACCATATCGAAGGAAATCTTCAAAAGCTTCTATTTTAATTTGAGAAACGAATTTATTGGCGGCACTTCTAACTAAGCTAGACTGCTGGTAGTATAGTTCTCTATTTGATATAAGCTGCAAAAGAGCGTTATACCAATGTGAATTTTTTTGCTCTGGAACAAGCGGAATAATTGTTTTATTTTTGTTCAAACTATAAGCGACTCGTTCAATCGGCTTCACGGGCAACATAAAACCAGTTCCTAGATTAATCTCTTCAATTCCTCCTACATTACTGGAAATCACAGGAATTCCTCGAAGCATTGCTTCAATAATAATCAGTGGAATATTTTCTAGCCAGAGTGATGGGACTAATAAAATACGAGTTTGAGATAAAATTAGATTCACATCAGAAGATGGTTGTAGCAGGCAAATATTTGAAATACTTTCAAGCAATACTTGATCTTGACAAGTCGTTCCCCATGTCGGAACTGCGGCAAATTCCAGCTCTGGAAATTGATCGGCTAGTTTTATAAATATTGAAATACCTTTTAAATGGCAGGGGTTAACTAAAGTAATAAAACCATATTCAAAATTTCCGAAGTTGGGAAATGGTGGTTGACCATGGATGTCCAAGAAGTCCTGGAATGGGTCGATGAATTGGTGTTGACCAAAACAGGATCGCACTTAAATAGCTTGCAACAGGCAGTCTTATCAGGGGTCTGGAATAGTCAAAAATACAGAGAAATCGCGGATGACTATCACTGTACTGAAGCTAACGTTAAAAGAGTAGCGGGCAGTTTATGGCAACTGATATCAGAAGAATTAGACGAAAAAGTTAATAAATCGAACTTCCGCGCTACAATGGAACGTTATTATATTTATAATTACAACGTTGGAAGTTTTTATCAAAGTAATTTTACTCAGGGTAATATTAACATCTGTGGAGAAATTTGGAACTCTGGCGCAACTGCAAAAAACAGATCGCGCACTCCAAACGCCACCAGCCACAAACCTGAAAAACGCCACGATTTAACCGAAGCACCGGAATGCGATCGCGTCTACAACCGCACCGCAGAACTAACCACCCTCAAACAGTTGATACTCCAAGAAAAAATCCGCATCGTCACTATTTTTGGATTACCGGGTATCGGCAAAACCATCCTCGCCAGAGAACTCGTCGAACAAATTAAAGATAATTTTGATTATATCCTCTGGCGCAACTGTACCGAAACCCTGACACTGAAATCTCTAAAAACCAACTTAATTCAGTTCTTTTCTAAAGATAGAGAAGATAGAGAAACCAAACTTCCCTCCCTAATCGACTATCTGCGATCGCATCCCTGTCTGATCATCCTCGACGACTTCCAAGAACTCTTTGCCAGTGGTGAATTAGCAGGTACCTATCTACCAGACTGTGAAAATTACAGCAAATTCTGGCAACAAATGGCGCGATCGCCTCACCACAGTTGCTTCCTCCTCATCAGTTGGGAAAAACCCACAGAAATTGCTATCTTAGAAGAAGAAAATCACCATTGTCGCACGTTACAACTTGATGGTTTAGCAGAGTCAGCGACAGAACTCTTGACGAATAAAGGCTTAACCGATGAGGATAAATGGTTGGAACTTATCGAGCGGTACAATGGCAATCCCTCCTGGTTAACTATAATTGCCTCTACTATCCAAGACTTATTTGATGGTAGCGTTAATCGCTTCTTATCCTATCCCAGTTTATTTCTGGGAGACTTAGAACCCAGATTAAAGGCACAGTATCAACGATTATCTGAATCTGAGAAAATGGTAACGCTGTGGTTGGCGAACCAAAATGCGGCAGACATTGCCCTCAAACCCGCCGAGTTAGCGTTGTCTGATTCCGATTTTTTGAAGGCGGTACAGTCTTTGAGGAAACGGGGTTTAATTGAAAAAATAACCGATAACGGATCATCGCTGTTCGCCGTTCAAGCTTTAGTTAAAGCCTATGTGAAAGAGAGATAGACTTCGCCCCAGATTATCGAGAACTCACGGTTGGTAAAATGCCTCAACATTCAAGAACTGGCAGCGTTGATACTGTTGGATCTTATCTTGGCACAATAACTATTAAGTAGGTGGATTGACCAATTGAAAAAGGAGTGATTTGGACACTGGGTTAGGTGGAATGTCACTGACTTAAAGTTGGTGAGCAATGCCCACCATCCAGTATATCAAGGGTTTCGGCGCTCCCTAAATGCTTAAGTCAGCGACATTTGGGTTAGAGACGGAATAAAGTAATAGGATAATAGGGTAAAAGGATAAGAGTAAAAAAAACTACTCCTCATTTAGAGGCAAAATAGAGATAAACGCTGAATTGCCAACTACCCCCATGAGTTACTGTCTCAATCCTAACTGTACCTACCCCCAAAATCCCGCCGGAACCAAATTTTGCCTCACTTGTGGGTCAAAAGTACGCCTCAAGGAACGATATCGCACGGTTCAACCCTTGGGACAAGGGGGTTTTGGGCGAACATTTTTAGCCGTGGATGAGGATAAACCGTCTCATCCCCCCTGTGTGATTAAGCAGTTTTTCCCCCAAGCCCAGGGAACCAGTACGGTACAAAAAGCGGCGCAGTTATTTACTCAAGAAGCAGTACGGTTAGATGAGTTGGGTAAACATCCCCAGATTCCAGAACTGTTGGCGTATTTTTGTCAAGATAATCATCAATATTTGGTGCAAGAGTTTATTGAGGGCGAAGATTTAGCCCAGGAATTGACAAGAAAAGGCGTATTTACAGAAGCCCAAGTTCGCGATGTGTTGAATAATTTGTTGCCTGTTTTACAATTCGTTCACCAGCATCATGTGATTCACCGCGATATTAAACCAGAAAATATTATTCGTCGAAATCGGGATAAGCAACTGTTTTTGGTCGATTTTGGCGCATCAAAAGTGGCGACAGGTACAGCGTTAGCCAGAACCGGGACGGTAATTGGTTCGGTGGGGTATGTCGCACCGGAACAAAGTATCGGGAAAGCCGTGTTTGCAAGTGATATCTATAGTCTCGGCGTGATGTGTATCCATCTGTTGACAGGAATCCATCCCTTCGACTTGTTTGATGTAAATCAGGGGGTTTGGGTATGGCGACAAGGGTTGAAAAATCCAGTGAGCGATCGCGTGGCTAAAATTTTAGATAAGATGTTAGTTAATGCGACGAATCAGCGCTATCAATCTGTGGCGGAGATACTTCAGGATTTACAGTCTCAAACCCCTGTAGCTAAGGTGAAATCGGTAAAACCTGCACCTCCTCCGGCTTCAGCGCCAATGAAGTCACAACCCAATCCGCCGCAATATGGGAAAGGGTTAGATAAAGAATTAGCG
>CAZNNK010000174.1:0-9490 GCA_964574085.1 uncultured Coleofasciculus sp. | reverse complement strand
GATGGGGGAGATGGGGAAGCAGGGGAAGCAGGGGAAGCAGGGGAAGCAGGGGAAGCTGGGGAAGCAGGGGAAGAGGATTACCAATGAACCATGAACCATGAACCATCAACAAATGACAAATAACGAATGATAAATCTGCCAAAATAAGAACAAAGGGTTTAAATGCACAGGCGATGGCGTGGACAATAGGGCAGAAACTACACAATGGTCAATACACCATTGAAAAGACGTTAGGCAAAGCGGGTTTCAGTATTACCTACCTAGCGACAGATGCACAAGGAAACGAACTGGTTATCAAAACGCTGAATGAGGATCGACTCAAACAGCTAACTCCTTTACGTCGGGAAAGTCTCAAATGTAAGTTTGTCAATGAAGCGCGGCGGCTGGAAGGCTGTAAGCATCCTTATGTTGTCAAGGTGTACAAGACGTTCGTCGAAGGACAGTTTTTCTGTCTGGCGATGGAGTACATTCGGGGAAAGAGTCTAGGGAACCTGTCTCAACGAGTGTTACCCGAAAAAGAAGCATTGAGTTATATCCAGCAGATGGGGGAAGCGTTAATCGCCGCCCATCAGCAAGGATTGCTGCATCGGAATGTCAAACCCGCCAATATTATGGTAAGGATGGGTCAATATCAGGCGGTACTGATTGATTTTGACTTGGGCGGGAAATTTGAGTATCCCGTAACCGGGGGATGGCAAGATGAAGTGTTTGCCCCGATTGAACTTCAGTCGAAGACGCGATCGCGCGGAACCTGTACGGATGTTTACTCTCTAGCCGCAACGTTGTATGTTCTCTTAACGGGGAAGCTACCCGCCACCTCAAGCGATCGCCAAAAGGGTAAGGCGGATTTAATTCCCCCAAAACAGATTAATCCTCAAATTTCTCAGCGTGTCAATAAAGCCATTCTAGCGGGAATGAAACTCGAACCCGAAGCGCGTCCCAAGTCGGTGTTGGATTGGCTGAAATTGTTGGGACTACACAAAGGTGGTGTAATTTCTGGATTAGCCAAAAAACCCCGTTGGGCGATGGTTGTCGGGATTTTAGGCGTAGTTGGTATAGTGGCTGGTGTGGTATCTGCCAGTATTGAAGGAACAGGATGGTGGGAAAGAGTTATTCCTGAATCCTCTCCAGATGTCACATCCCCCTTATATTTAAAATCACCGGAAACAGAGGAATAATCTGTGATGTAGTGTTCATATCGTAGGGGCGGGTTTAGGAACTCAATTATCTTGTCACCGATAACGTATCAGCAAAACCCGCCCTCACCGATAACGTATCAACCTCACGGGGTGACAAGCTAGCTGAAGTGTTGAGCCATCCTGCTTTTAGCCCATTTCTTCTTGTCACAGATAGGGTCAAAGATAGCAGTTTTATCTGGGGGACCAGCCCCCCAGACCCCCTGCGCAACGCTTCGCTAGAATATATCTCATGGCTGTGGTCTTCATCTGTCAATAAGGGTGTCAATAAGGCTTCATCTTTGGAGATACTAATGTCGCTCAAAACCCGATTTGAAAAGGTTTTAGACGGCTTGTCACCCCTTCAGGCGTATCAACAAAACCCGCCCTCACCGATAGCGTATCAACAAAACCCGCCCATTCCCCCACCGTCAGGCAGTCGATTCATCCAAAACCGGGCAACAAAACCTACCGGATTGCCAACCGCGATCGATAAAATGTCGGCGTGAATTGGGAATTGAGGGAATTGGTTAAATAAACGATTGGGACAGGGCGGGTTTTGTAGAAAGGTGATTGGTGGTTCCATTAATTTTATCCCTAAACCCGCCCCTACATTGGATTTTCTGTCCCGATATCAAATGTTCCGATTAACCTGAAACCGGACACGCCTTTCCCCTCCCCGCAATTCCCCACAGCAACCAGACGCCAGAGGGGTGAGTCGTGAGAGATTTAATTCTCATGGATGAAAATAGGAATAAATATCTTCAGCTAAACGCGAACCAATTCCCGGAACTTCAGTAAGCTGTTGTACCGATGCTTCTCGAATATAATCAATGGAACGAAAATGTGCCAATAGCTGTTTTTGACGGGCAAATCCTAATCCGGGAATTTCATCTAAGCGAGAACGGCGTACTGTATCACTGCGTTGCTGGCGATGGAAACTTACGGCGAAACGATGCGCCTCATCGCGTAAACGCCTTAATAATTGCACCCCCGGTTGTTCAGCGTCGGTGGGGAGGGGAAAGGATTCACCGGGGAGAAAAATTTCCTCCCGTTGCTTGGCTAAACTCACCACTCGGACTTTATCCAACAGGTTCATATCCTGTAATACCGCAACTACGGCGGAGAGTTGTCCTTTACCACCATCAATCATAATTAAATCCGGGAAATCATCAGATCCCCCCTGTCCTCCCTTCAAAGAGGAGGGAGATGGGCTATCATTAACCAAATTGTCGTCGGGTTTTCCCTGCACATCTACACCACCGCTTCCCTGGTCATATTTGCGAAAACGGCGACGAATGACTTCGGCTAAACTGGCAAAATCATCGGAATGACCAATGGTTACTGTCGGATTTTTTATCTTATAGTGACGATAATGTTGCTTCGCTGGCGTCCCATTAATAAATACGACCTGAGACGCTACTGGATTCGCCCCCTGAATGTGAGAAATATCATACCCTTCAATCCGATGGGGTAAATCCGGTAAATCCAAAATTGCGGCTAAATCTTGCATCGCTTGACTATTGCGGTCAGCGAATTTCTGCGTCCGTTCCAATTCATACTTCGCATTCCGTTCCACCATTTCAATTAATTCGGCTTTAGTTTGGCGTTGGGGAACGATAATTGTCACTTTCCGCCCTTTCCGTTCACTTAACCATTCTGCCAATAACTCAGTATCGGTTAACTCATGCTGGACTAAAATTTCACTGGGAATTTCTACCGAGTCAACGGTTTGATAATGGTCTTCTAATACTCGTTGTAAAATTGCCCCTCGTTCAATTCCCCCTGATGGAACTTCCGCAAAAAATCCCAATCGTCCGACTAATCGACCTGCACGAATCTGGAATAATTGAATACAAGCCTGATTAGTATCCGCCGCCAGGGCGATCGCATCCCGTGATACGGTATCATCGGGTAGGGCGACTTTTTGGTCAGCACTGAGGGCGTTCAACCCTTTAATCTGATCCCGAATCTTCGCGGCTAACTCAAAGTTCAGCGATTCCGCCGCTTGTTCCATATTTTTGGATAGAATATCAATCAGTTCCCCGGTTCGTCCCTGAAACACCATCGCCATTTTTTGCACCATCTGGCGATACTCTTGGGGTGAGATTAGCTGTTGACAAACGCCTGGACAACGCCCAATATCATAATTCAGACAAGGACGGTCTTTAAACAGGGGACGAGGACGCTGGCGTTGGGGGAAAATCTGCTTGAGTAGGTGTAATGTACTCCGCAGCAACCCGACATCCACATAGGGACCATAATAGCGATCCTTTTCCTTTCTCAGGTTCCGCTTGCGAGTAATAAAGATACGCGGATAGTCTTCTGACCAAGTAATACAAATATAGGGATATTTCTTATCATCTTTGAGCAGCACATTAAAATACGGCTGATGCTGCTTGACTAAATTGGCTTCTAATGCTAATGCTTCCGCTTCCGTATCAGTCACAATAAACTCAATCTCCGCCACCTGACGCACCATCATGGCGATCCGGGGACTCAGGGGTTGGGTGTTACGGAAATAGGAACGAACGCGCGATCGCAGTTTCTTTGATTTACCAATATAGAGGATGCGATCGCTCCCGTCACGCATTAGGTAAACCCCAGGTTCAGCTGGGATTTCTTGCAGGCGACGTTCTAGGCGATCGGGATTATTGACGAGAGGGGTTACTTTAGTCGAGGATACCACAGATACTGATTATCTCGCTTACTCATCTTATCTCTATGATAATTCATGAGACATGGAACATTTAATCAGGACGAGAGGTCAAAGGAAAAGTAGGACAATTCGAGACGATTTACATAACAAATAGACTGTTATTTTACTCAACTATGTTGTCACAACTATCAGGAGTTTAAACTGTGAAAAAACTACTCATGATTGCCGCCAGCCTATTTATAATATCAGCAGAATCGGCTCAAGCTTGTAGTTGTATGCCAGCTACGCCTGAGCAACATTTTGAATCGGCTAATGCTGTCTTTTCCGGTCGAGTCGTTAATGTGATCACTCCTCGCCGAACTCGCCAACGTCCCCAATTCTCGTTCCCGCAAAAACGAGTCATGTTTGAAGTGTCCGAAGTTTGGAAAGGACGAGAAAGACGCCGATTAATGGTGATGACATCCGATTCCAGTGCGAGTTGCGGTTTCAATTTTACTGAAGGAGAATCTTACCTCATCTATGCCTCACGTTCAGATAATCGCTTAACCACATCCCTCTGTAGTGGCACAAAACTATTAAGCCAAGCCCAAGAGGATTTAAGAATGTTAGAAGACCCAGAAACCCCATCCAATACTGTTGCGTTTGAAACCTTAGAAAAAAGCTGGAATAGTGGCATAGCAGAACCCGTTGAGACCGTAATTCGCGATCAAGCGACATGGGATCAATTTTGGGCGAATCTTCATTCAATTGATATACCAACGCCATCATTACCTGAGGTTGACTTTACTGAAAACATGGTGATTGGAGTTGGACTAGGGAATAAACCCAGTGGTGGCTATAGTGTTGAAATTAAAGATATCCTGATAAAAGATGATAAGCTGGTGATTAACGCTGTAGAACAGCAACCGGGACGGAACTGTGGCACAACAATGGCAATTACTCAACCTTATCACCTAGTTACGGTAGAACAATCCGATTTACCCGTTCAATTTAACCGTCAAACTGAAATCATGAACTGTGAGTAACGTCAAGAAAGGGAATAGGGAACAGGGAATAGAGAACAGGGAACGGTTTGGGTCTGGTGGGTTACGGCGGATAGAAGATTTAACGGTTATTTCCAAAATGGAAAATCCGCCTAACCCACCCTACAATTACTGTGAATAACGTCAAGAAAGGAAACAGAAAACAGGGAACAGTTTTTCCATGACTTAAACCCCATTACTCTGCTGTATCAGTCAAAAAGTGTATTCGGTTTGCTCATATCCAGGTTTTTTCTGACGAAAACTCTGCGTCCCTCTGCGCTTACCTCTGCGCCCCTCTGCGTTGAAAAAATTCCATGCTACCGGATTTAATGTCAGACAGAGAAGGGTCTGGTGGGTTACGGCGGATAGAAGATTTAACGGTTATTTCCAAAATGGAAAATCCGCCTAACCCACCCTACAATTACTGTGAATAACGTCAAGAAAGGAAACAGAAAACAGGGAACAGTTTTTCCATGACTTAAACCCCATTACTCTGCTGTATCAGTCAAAAAGTGTATTCGGTTTGCTCATATCCAGGTTTTTTCTGACGAAAACTCTGCGTCCCTCTGCGCTTACCTCTGCGCCCCTCTGCGTTGAAAAAATTCCATGCTACCGGATTTAATGTCAGACAGAGAAGGGTCTGGTGGGTTAGGGCGGATAGAACATTTAACGGTTATTTCTCTAATTGAATATCCGCATAATCCACCCTACAATTACAATAAAGTAATTAGGCTTGATCAAAGCGTTTTCTATCCTGTCTTCTATGAATACCCCAGCCCACATCATTATTAATATGCTATGCCTAGGACGCCAGGATACTTCCACTATTCTTACTCCAGTCATCATCGGTGCATTACTCCCTGATGCCCCGATGTTTATGTTTTACTTTGTGGAAAAAGTAATTAAGGGGACACCTGAAGGGACGATTTGGCGAGAAGCGTATCACCAAGAAAACTGGCAAAATTTTATTGATGTTTTCAATTCTATTCCCCTAATTATCTTTGGCTTAATTCTTACAGGCTGGTTGGGTTCCCAGATTGGAATTGTCTTTTTCTCCAGCATGTTTTTACATATCGTCGGTGATTTTCCCCTGCATCACAATGATGCCCATCGGCATTTTTTCCCATTTTCCAATTGGCGGTTCCAGAGTCCGGTTTCGTATTGGGACCCGAATCATTATGGCACTATTGTCACTATTCTGGAAATTCTCGCTGTTATTATAAGCTGTGTGGTGCTAGTCCAAAGTTATCAATCGATGACAGGTCGAATTAGTGTCGGGCTAATTGGGGTGTCTTATTTAGCCTATTTTATTTATGTTTTTACGGTTTGGGTTTAGAGTTGATAATCAGCATTACTCTTCTACCCTTCTAATTCACTCAATCACCTCAATCATTGCGGAAAACGCCGCTAGCTTCTGGGTGTCTACGCCACGAATCCCGCGTGAAATTTTAATCCCCGCCCCCCGGGAGTGGCGATCTAAATCATTGACAAATGCTTCCATGACTTCCACGGGTTCATCTGCGGCTAACCGTAAGGGTTGACGCAAATCAGCTTTTACGGTTCTGGCAATTTTCTGCACGCCCTTCAGCGCATCCCGCAAGGGTTCTGTACTGGCTAATACTAATAGTTCCACAAAACCAACTCCTTTTAAAATAAAGTGAAAATCGTCTTCTCGCGGTGGATTACTTTGAGGCGGTATAATTAAACGCTGTCCGGGTGTGACTAATGCCGCATCTTCTGGGGCATCCCAATAGGGAAATAAAACCACAATGTCCCCATTAGAACCGATCGCTAATACTCCCACATAGATGGCTTGACTCTCGTGGTTTTGTACCTCTATCTGAATTTCCGTGTTCTGTTTAAAGCTAGTCTTGGCGATGGTTGTGGGAATTACCCCTGCATTTTCCGCCGCCCGACTCCCCGCCCGAATCCCTAATCCGCCGCCCGCCACAGGCTGAATCGTCATCGCCACATTTAAGTTAGAGGTATCACTGTTGAGAACCAGATGCAAAATCCGTCCCGCCAGTAACGCCTTTAAACGGGGGCGCAGGCGATTAACGGCTGCGGCTACTGACTCTCCCAACATGCCAAAGGAATCGGGAACCGGAATTAATCCCGCCGTAAATACCCCTAAACTGCCCACGGGGGGTAAGGGGTTCATCCCTTGGTGTTGCGCCTGGGGGATAGCCTCATTCGTCATCCGCCCGATAATATAATCCACCACAGTCTCTTGATTCATTGACACCACCGTTACCCGACTCACCGACTGTAAGGCGGTGCGGGCGGCTGAAATATCCTCTCCCAGCGAGGGATGAAGTGCTACCCGTAAGCTTAAATCAGCCGGAACGCCTCGTACTCGTTCCTGCATTAACATCCCCTCTCCAGGAATCGCCCGCCCCTGCGATCGCATTTTCCCATACCCCACTAAACCAACCCGCGCGGTTTGTTCTACTTCCCCCTGAATTTGTCCCTGTTGATTGATCAGCGTAAACATCGCCCCCGCTTGAAATGCATCCAAGCTTTGAGACGAGACTCCCCCCAACCAAAACTCCACGCGATCGCCCTCTATGGTTCGCACCACGGCTTCGGCGGCTGGGGTTGAGGGGTTCAGAAAGTAAATCGGTTCCTGTTCGCGATCGCTCCCTGGCTTCACTTCATACACTGGATCTTGGATAATACCCGACGAATTCGCCACATCCTTGGTACTTCGCGCCAGATTCACAAACACTGTACTCAACGGTTCACTCATCGGTTGTTGCCAAAGATATCGCGTCAGCAAATAGGTAAACGCCCCCGCATGAAAATCCCCGAATGGTGCATCCGTCGCCAATTGGTTCCGCGCTGCTGAACCCAGCGCCACGCCTTTAGCAATCCCCTGCTGACGCCGTTGCTGAAATTGGTCTGGGGTTAAATTCAACCGCGATAACCACTGCTGCTGATACTCAAACTCCTCCTGACTCGCTTGATCCTCCCCACTCCCCTGGCGAGATGGAACCGCCCGAACCAAAAAGTTTCCCCGCAATCCCCCCCCAGAATGGCAGCTATCCATGACGACGGTAACGTTTTCGGTGTCCAAGGCAGACATCCACAGAAACAGAGTTCTGCCCATAATATCCCGTACCTTCCCCGCCTCTTGCCCAGTTTCAATTTGACGGTTATTGGGAACTATAGTGCTATTCAAATCATCGGGATTAATCGGGTTGGGGTCAATCACTCGTGAACCATGTCCAGAGTAGTGAAAAACCACCACATCTCCCGGTTTTGCCTGTTGAATTAAATGGGTTTCAACGGCGTCGATAATGCCTTGACGGGTGGGTTGAATCGGGGTTTCATCGGTCACCATGAGAATATCTTGGGGATTAAACCCAAAGCGTCGCACCAACAATTCATACTGCAACTCTACATCGGTTAAACATCCTTGTAGTGTAGGGATAGGGGCGGGATAATTGTTCACACCCACCAATAACGCCAATTTGCGGGGAGTGCTTTGGGCAAGAACTTGGGCGTAGCGATGTCCTTGGCGAATGATGTCCAATTGGCTCAAACCTACTGTAGCTAGAGTTGATCCAGCGAATTGGAGAAAATGACGGCGCTTGAGTTTCGGCATAATCCAATGCTTCCCTTAAATCAGTCTATTATGATCGAGCAAGACGGGTATGGGGGGGCTGACGTTTCCCTGCACCGGGAATCCTGACAGACAACTACACAAAGAGCGATCGCGCTTGGCTTAAAAGCTATAATTTTAACCAATCTGGCAGGGTTTCATCCATTACCGTTCTGGGATAGACAGGGGGTGATGAATTCACCTATCTCTGACTTGTTTTAGGTTATGCACTTATGATGACGTTCTGTATATATTTTTCAAATCCTTGCCAACCACAAAAGATGTAGCTTGCTGGGATAGAGGCGAGTATTAGCAATAACGAATGACAAATGACGCATGACGCATGACAAATGAAAAAAGTATTTTTTTTACTCGGTGAACTGAATGACGATGACATGGATTGGATGCTCGCTGTGGGACACCGAAAGGAAGTTACCGCAGGAACCATCCTAATTGAGGAAGGTAAGCCCATCGATACCCTGCTGATTTTGCTAGAGGGAACGTTATCGGTATCAGTTTCTGCCTTGCAAGGCAAGACAATCGCTCGATTAACCAGTGGTGCAGTTGTCGGGGAAATGTCTTTTGCGGATACTCGTCCCCCCTCAGCTACGGTTCAGGCGGTGGAAACCGCTCTGATTTTATCGATTCCTCGTGATCATCTCCTGGAAAAACTGCAAAAAGACGAAGGATTTGCCTCACGCTTCTATCGAGCGATCGCGATTTTTCTGTCTACTCGACTGCGGGGTACGGTGCGATATCTGGGTTATGCCAAAACCGATTGGCTTAAGGACGAGAATGAGACTGAAGATCTATCTCAAGAAGTTGTTGATAATGTACCTCTTGCCCAAGCCCGATTCGATTGGCTCCTGAGGCGTTTGCGAAATAATGAACATGCAGTACTTCCAGAATGATGGGGGCTCTAGGTGCGGAGGGACTCCAGGTGCATTGGTGTCAACTTAAGCGCTAAAAGCAGGGGGAGCAGGGGGAGCAGGGGAAGCAGGGGGAGCAGGGGAAGCAGGGGAAGCAGGGG
>CAZNNK010000173.1:0-9516 GCA_964574085.1 uncultured Coleofasciculus sp. | reverse complement strand
GTAGCGGAAATGTTGGGTATTAGCGATATTGAATTAGAGGATCGTCTGTTTACGACTGAGCAAACACTTGAAGAAATTGCCAGTTAATCAAGGGGTGTGTAAGTCTCCATTAATCAAGCTGGGCGGTTTAAACCGCAGCTACACAGACAAAACCCGCCTTCGCGGGTTATAACAACTATAATTTTCTACTATCTCCCAAAATGTTTATCAAAAAATAGCGGTATTTTTCAAAAAGTATGGGGTTGGATGACTTGTATACTTCAAAAACAGGTGTATCTGCTCTCTTTGTTCCGTGCAGATAATGAGATATAAATGCACATCCACTTTCCTCTTCTGGATCAACCATAATCACATTGCCATAGGGAAAGTGGGAATAAAGATAAAGTTCAAAACTACCGGGCAAACTCGCTGCCCTAAACTCATCTCTCAGGCGACTTAAAGTGACGAGAGACTGACGTATTTTGTTGACTAAGTTTGGCTCTTCTCTATCATTAGCATAGTTTTTAGCTATTTCACTGTCAGGATCGAGAATTAATATTTTGAAGTTTACGCCTCTTTGGAGTAATTCCATTACAGGCTGTTTGCACTCTGAGAAGGGTCTCTGTTCAAAGTAACTGGTAAAACTACTTAAAGCAACGCCGATTTGAACTACCTCTCGTTTCGCTTCTTGAAGAAATGCCACCTTTTGTTGCAAAGGTAGCCTCCCAATTTCATAAACTCTAGGTGAGCTAGTTTGAGTTGTGGTCAGCTTTTTTTCTAGAGTATTTTCCAAATCACTGAGGAAGATTTGACGGTCTACTGCTCTGATCGAGCTTTCGTAAATAAAGGGAATGGCTATAGCAGCCGCTAAGAACGTCCCTAAATCTCCGGTGATTTTCCAGAAAGCATCAGTTTTGTCTATGGCAAGTATACGCAACCCTAAACCGATGATAAAGAGAATAATCGCGATCGCACCCTGGTATCGCTTCAGGATACGTTCTAGGGATGCTTTAAACTCATCTGGGGAGGTTCTAGTCATGATTTTTCTGCCTCTGCTTAATATTTCGTTAAACAAACCAGTTCCCGTTTGGGATAACTTCGGGATAACATGGGATTCATAGACAATTTCATGAGTACCCTCTCCACAGTTAGATTGTCATGATGCCTTGTGCTGTTATTCTCACGGCTATTCCTGTCGAATATAAAACAGTTCGCGCTCACTTGAGCGATCTCCAGGAAGAGACGCACCCGGAAGGAACCATCTACGAACGAGGAAACTTCTCATCCAATGGTGGCTCATGGCAAGTTGGAATTGTCGAAATGGGTGCAGGCATTGCTGAAGCGGCTGTAGAAACTAAACGAGCCATCGACTATTTCCAGCCGAACGTTATCCTATTCGTTGGGGTAGCAGGTGGACTCAAGGATGTCAAACTTGGTGATGTGGTAGCCGCGACGAAAGTTTATGGGTACGAGTCGGGAAAAGTTGTCGAAACTTTCCAGCCAAGACCTAATGTTAGCCAAGTCAGCTATCCTTTGGAACAGCGAGCTAGGGCGGAGGCGAGAAAGGAAGAGTGGTTAGAGAGGATTCAAGGTTCTAGGTCTGACTTGGAACCGGAAGCTTGGGTTGGAGCTATAGCCGCAGGTGACAAAGTAGTGGCTTCAACAAATTCTCAAGTTTACCAGCAGCTACGTCAAAATTATGGTGATGCGCTAGCAGTAGAGATGGAGAGCCACGGTGTTCTTAAAGCTCTCCGCGCCAACCCGGAAATCAATGCCTTAATTATTCGTGGTATCTCAGATCTGATTGAGGATAAGAGCAAAGTCGATGATGCTGGATTTCAAAAAATTGCTGCACGACACGCTAGTGCCTTTGCTTTCCAAATCTTAGCAAAGCTCGACATTAATAAGCTGACAGAGGAAAGGCAGTCATCTGAGTCGGAAAGAAAAATTCGCTCAGCTAGTGAGAAGGTTCAGCAAGGAGCATCTTTCAGAGACGTGAAAGTTACTGGCAGTCATGGTAGCACCTTCAGCATAGGAAACACTACTCAAAATTGAGAGAGAAAAGCCAAGCTCTCTCCCAAATTAAATTAAGGAAGCTAAAATCATGAGTAATAAATCTACCTTTGTATATGAACAGAGAGGAGCTTCTTTCGGAAATTTTGAAGTCAGTGATAGTCCTAGCAGCACTTTTAACATAGGCAATACTACTCAAAATACTTATTTACAGCAGCCAGACTTTTTCGAGCCAAACCTAGAACAATTTGAGTCTCCTAATTTTGTTAGCCCTAGTCAGGGTATCATTCAAGAATTTTTCGTAGTTATTCAAGAAAAACGAATATTGACATTCGGCGGAGGAAATGATATCGATAAGCCTAGTTTAGCGAGGTACTTTGCATGGCATATTAGCAACCGTGGATATGAAAAACTACCGATCTTAGAGTGGCAGCGCAGTTCTGCTCCACAAAGTATTGATGTGGAACTCCAAAAAGCTGAAGAAACCACAATTTTTCTTTTAAATCAGGTTTCACCTCAAAATATTGGCTATGATTTATCCCGAATTCATAAGATGGCTGTTTCGAGACAGCATTATGTCATAATAACCACAGATATACCGATTGAAAGTTGGAAGTTATCTCCAGAAGCAACTGAATTCTGGCAAAACTTGTCAGGGGCAGAACTCTATGATCAAAACAGTTTAGTTAAGGCTCTTATTCAGGCTTTGAATAATACGGCTGAATCTTTAAAGCAGGCATGGCTGAATGAAAATACTGAACCTGAAGATCAACGTATTGGAAATTTGACAGTCCACACAGTTGCTCAACAGTTACAGACTCCAGACAAAATCGCTCGTTTTGTACAACTTCTGGCTAAAGAGTTTGATAAAAACCAGAAATTGCCCCAGGAAACAAAAGTTATTGAATTGATCAAAGAAGTTAAAAATAACGAAAGTGCATTAAATAATTGGTTCTATCAAATCTTGGATTCTCGCGAACAATTGCTAGCTTTGGGATTAAACTTTTTTACAGGTTTGCTTGATGATCAGTTCTTTGCCGCGCTAGAAGAAATTGTAGAAAACGTTTGGCAGAAGCGTGATCCATCCTTACGCGCTCTTGATTACTGCGATTTAGATAATCTCCGCAATTTTTTCAATTTAAATCCGATAAACACAGAGACTGATCGAGCAAAAGTTGAAGGTTGCTTTCCCCAACAACGCCGAATGTTGTTTAAAGTAGCCTGGTCTAGTCATCGCAGGCAAATTCTTGCTGCACTAGCTACAATAGAAACTCTAGTTCAGAATTCGGTAGCTAATAGGTCTTTTGAACAGGAATTATATGGAACCTCAGCAAGATGTGAGCAAATTCGCCTTGTATTAGGTGAAGCTCTAAGCGATATTGGTTGGATTTCTCCTACTGCTATACAAGACACCTTACGCCATTTAGCTGCAGATGAAGAACTAGAAGTTCAAGCAGTAGCTGCCTACGCAATGGCACGCTGGCGTGACCCAAACTATAACCGTGAACAGGAACTATTTGAAACGCTTCACAATTGGCAAAATGATCAACGTTTAATTAGCCAATTAAAAAGTATCCTGACTAATCAGGATGAGAAAACAACGAAGGAGCCACAAGACTATATTCGAGCTACTATTGCTTTAACAGTTAGTTACGCGGCTCTATACGACCCCCCTAATCAACTTCACCCAAAACTGTATGACTTACTCAAAAAGCTATCAGAAGATCCAAATAATTTAGTCCGCGATCGCTTTGGTTACCATACTTTACCTAGAGTGGCATCGTTACATCTTGTCCAATTGCGCGATATGCTTCATGACCTTACACTGAAACTAGACTTAATTCCAGCAATTAGCAGGAGTTTAGCATTCACTTACCAACTAAATCCTGAAGAAGTTCTGAGAACGCTAGAGTTGTGGATCAGCGAATGCTCAACAAGTAGATCCATAAATTTTACTGGTATAAAAATTACACGATATAATTGTTTGCTAGGAACTGTAGCATTAACTTATGGGCAAATTCGGTATGATGAAGGAATTAATCCATTTACCCCTGACCAAGGGTTTCACCGCTTACGAAATATCCTTCAACGCGAACGATATTCTTTCATCCGCCAAGTTGTTTTAATTGCCATTAAATTACTAACCATCCGATACTTTGAGCAAATCGAAGATCTGTTACAGGATTTAGTTGCTGAGGTCAAATCCAATGAGCGTAAAGAAATCGTCTATATACTAGGTGAAACTTATCTAAAACAGCGTGAAAACCTTTCAAATGGGGATGATGAGATTGAAATCAACGGTCATCGCTACTCGATTTGGAGGGATCTCAATCAGCGTCCTCGAACTGCTGTAGAAGAGGCAATGTTTCGTTGGCTAAAGGATAATTCAAAACCTGTGGCTCAACAAGTTGCAGAAGACACAGAAGTGAAGTTTTATGAGATGCTAGATCAAGAAGAAGAGAAAAAAATTCAGGAGATACAAGACCGACAATCAAAGCAAGAATTGTACTCAAGAGAGAGTTGGGTTGATCCTGTTATTGTTAGTCAATCTAAGTCGGGTTTTTATCTCAACAAGTTAGTGCCATGGTTGGCAACCAAGAATGCAGAACGCTATCGCCCAGCTATCAGCAACCTATTGCCTAAAGCGTTTTGGCATTACCAATTACGTCGGGATATGATGACTTTTGTTCTTCGGAAGTGGAGTCATGTTTCAGATAATGAAGTAAAAACTATTTCAAGTCTTTTGAAATCTGCTTTACGGTGGGCAGCAATCCTTCCTTGGTTACTTGCCGTAGGGGGTGGAAGCTTACTGATGTTGATAATCGTTGTAGCAACGACTATAAAGTCAAATCTGTCTGAGCCTGATATAGTGCAAGCTCCAACTTCTCCAGAGCAACCAAATAACTCAAGAAAACCATCAGAAAATTTACCAGTGAATCCAGGTCAAATAGAAAATCCCTTTTATAAGGAATCTTTTCCAAAAGCTGTATGTGGTGATTCTTTGCCCCAAGACCCAAATGTATATCCGGTAAATTTCTATCCTGTTTACATTGATTACAGCGAGAATAATTTGACTAAGGTCAAGTCAAGTTTTTGTCAAGATGCTCAGAAAAAGACCAGGGAAGCAACAGGTAATCTATCTATACAAGTTGCTTCTTTCGCTACCATTGATCGTGCTGAAGCTTTTAAAGATTTTATGATAGATAATTTTGGTAGTGGAGAAGTTGGAGAACCGAATCAAATAGAGTTCCCAGAGTAATTATGGGACAAGGCGTTTTTGGTTGGTCAGTTGTTTGAAGCTAGCTTGTAATCTTTGTCAGTTGTTGGTGCGATCGCGTCTCTGGCGGCGACAGTGGCGAATACTTCACACGGACAACTCCCAATCTTCCAGGCGTAACCCTTCGACACGACTAAATTCGCGGGTATTGTGGGTGACTAGGATGGCGAGTACCTTTATAAGCACCATAATAGAGTTCAGCTTTGACAATATCGCACAGCACGATGTCTTGCCGTGGAATAGTCATCAATTTCTCAACAACTGCTGAATTTCGACGAGTCAGATAGAGAATGCACGTATTCGTATCTAACAGATAAATCACAAAAGTTCCCAAAGCCGCTGCTCATATTCTCCTTGTTCCCCTCGTGTCAATGGTTCCCCTTGCCACTTTCCTGCTGTCCTCTCAAAAAAACCTGGAGACCATCCCAACTCTTCGGGTGTTTTAGGAATTGCTTTCGCATTAGTTTGGTTAAGTGTTTGGGATTGAATAGCTGCTTCTATAATGTGCGTTAACTCGGCTTGCAGTGAGCGCTGGTGTTTCTGAGCTAGCCCCTTCAGTTTCTCAATAACTAGGGGATCTAAAGCTTCACTCATAACTTGCTCCCGCAGTCTAGCAATCACAACTTCCCTATCCATCTCTTCGTCAAGCGCAAGCTGTTTAAGACTAACTTCTACTTGGCGAGTAATTTCTTCTAACCACACTTTATAGTGTTGATCTCGCTGCTCTAATAATTGTAAACCTTCAACAATTACTTCATAAGCCGTTTGATATTGACCGCTTTTAAGCTTTTCTTGAATCAATTGTTCCGCTTCTGGTGTTAGGGTTATATTCATCGCCTCAATATCTCCAGGTTGATTCCATGAAAATTTTGAAACCTTTATCGGTGACTACTGCCTTCATTTTATTAATTCTACCAACAACCAAGACGTACAGTATATCCAAGATAGTGTTGGGCTTCATTCTAGTTCGTTCGCTGAACTGCTAATTCCGCTTTCCGGTAATTCCTCCCGTGGGTACAGAGGTGGCTGTAGGTATGGCGGATACCTCCGGCTACAGGAAATCGCTTACTGACGGGATATCACAGGCTGATTCAGATTAATTTCTGCCCGAACACCAATTCTCCAATGCTAGCGTCTGGACTTCCTGAATGCGGACAAAATCACTGTCAGCCGAGACTATGGTTAAACCGTAGCTTATGGCTGTCGCCGCAATCCATAAATCGTTGTCGCTAAAACCCAGTTTCTGAATGGTGGTTTTTCTCGCTTGTTTTTTGTCCTTGGGTCCAAAATGCTGTAATATTCTTGCTTTAAGTCTACCGTAGCAATCAGAGATATCCTGATCAATTAGATAGATATTGATGTTATCTAAAAAGGGAGAAAATCTCTGATAATTTTCTGCAACTTTTTTAGATCGCTCTATCATAAAAATAAGTTCACCCCGAGTAATCGCACTGATACCTACTCCTTGGCTGCTCTTTTCTTGAAGTCTTTGAACGACATCAGGATTGGCTGCGATAATCTGACTACAGTGATTCGTATCCAGCAAATACACGCTTAGAACTCCGCTTCAGTGCGATTGTCGTAAACAGCTTGGAGACATTCATCGAGATCGTCACCCATCCAAGTTCCCACATATTTTAGTAAATCTCCGGCGGTTGAACCACGCCAAACGATGCTCTGATTTCTGGCATCATCGGGGCGTCGTGTCGGCTGTTCAAGCTGAAGTTGTATCACACCTCTGTCGTAATCCATTTCAAATAAGGTGTCATCTAACCAGCTCTTAAATTCTGGGTTATCTGTATACTGGCGATAGGCTTCAGTGTGGTCAAAGATAAAGTCTTGAAAGGCATTTTCTAGTTTTTTTTCAAAGGTAATGCGAGCGTTTTGGCGATCTGAATAGTTTTTGGCATTTTGATACTCTTCATCTTGACTGACTTCTCTGGGTAAGTCTTCTAGTAAAAATCGACGTACTCTTTCCTTATCGGCTTTGAAAATAGAGCCGAAGCGCTGGTTAAACTCTTGAATAATATTGCTCAAAAAGTCCAAGTCTGGTTCATATTTCCTACCTCGTGGTTCCGGCGGGGTAGGACTCAGTTCTGCATCCTCTTCCAGTAAGATAGCTTGAGTGGTTTGTTGTTCGACACGGTAACTATCGACACTAATAATTTCCAAAACACCGTGAGTAAAATCGGCTTCGTTGAACAGTGGCAGCTTGAGGATGAGAAATTTTAAAAATGTTTTTAGACTTTCCCAGTAGGTATTTCGGAATGTGCGGATTTGCACCAGAAATTGGTAGTTACGCACAAACGACTTGGCTTTTACTTTAAAGTCGATTTTTTCGTCTTCATCTAAGTCTTGCTTGTAAGTTTCGACGCAAGCATTCAGGATTGGGTCAAGTTGTTCGCGATCGACACCTTCCAGGAATCGTGCCATAAATTGGTTAACATCCTCTGGAGAATAAACCTGATAATTATCCAGGGCATCTTGGAGATTGTTGAGGCGATCCAGGTCAGTTTCTTCGCTGAGAATCGTGGTTTTGTAGAAGGGAGCAAAGGCAGATTTTATCCCATCAACGGTGTTGACAAAATCAAGAATAAATGTATCAGTTTTACTGGGATAGGCACGATTGAGACGGGACAGAGTTTGAACCGCTTTGACATCGGATAGGGGTTTGTCCACATACAGGGTGTGAAGTAGGGGTTCGTCAAACCCAGTTTGATACTTATTAGCGACGATGAGAAAGCGATACTCATTTTTTCTAAATGCTTCGGGAATAGTATGACCCGGAAAGCCATTCATCGAGTTTTCGTCTTCGATTCTACCATCGACTTCTTTTCGTCCAGAAAAAGCCACAATGGTTTTATAGCTTGATTGGATTTCCCGTAAGTAAGCATCGAACGCCAGTTTATAGCGAATGGCATTAATAATACTGCTCGTCACAACCATCGCTTTTGCCTGTCCGTTAATTTTGCGTAAACCGATGACTTCCTCTAGGAAGTGATCCACCATAATCTCAGTTTTTTGGCGGATAGCGTGAGGATGCCCTTCGACGTATTCTTTAAGCTTTTTCTTAGCGCGTTTGGTGTCGAACTTCGGATCAGCTTCAATCTTTTTCTGTAGCGTATAGTAGCTTCGATACGTTGTGTAGTTTTGCAAGACATCGAGGATGAATCCTTCCTCAATCGCTTGCTTCATTGAATAGGTGTGGAACGGGTAAAACTTGCCATCAGTGGGGTCATAAGTGCCGAAGGTTTCCAGGGTTTTATTTTTAGGCGTTGCGGTGAAAGCGTAGTAACTGGCGTTAGCGCAGAGTTTCTGTTCTTCAATAATCCGCAGAATTTTATCTTCTGTGGTTTCCTCTTCTTCACCTTCTTCTTTACTAAGCGCCGCACTCATTTTAGCGGCTTTACTACCCCCTTGGCTGGAGTGGGCTTCATCAATGATGATGGCAAAGCGTTTATTTTTTAGCGATTGGATATCGTTAACAACATAAATAAATTTATCAACGGTGGTGATGATAACTTTTTTGCCCGCTTCCAAGGCTTTTTGCAGTTGTTTGCTACCCTGAGTAACGGGCTGAACCACGTCTTTAACCTGGGCAAACTGTTTGATGTTATCGCGAATTTGCTGATTTAGAAGTTTGCGATCGCTCACCACGACGATAGAATCAAAGACGGGGTTCGTATTCGTCGTGTCGGTAAGTTCGACCAGTTGATAACTCAGCCAGGTAATGGAATTACTTTTACCTGATCCGGCTGAATGTTGGATGAGATAGCGCTGTCCGATACCCTTTTCCTTGGTGTCAGTCAGCAGCTTCCGCACGACATCGAGTTGGTGGTAGCGGGGGAAGATGAGTTTACGCTTCTTCTTTTTACTATCACTTTTTTCTCCAACAATTTGAGCATATTTTTCAATAATATTGCTGAGACTGGGTTTACTGAGGATCTGTTTCCAGAGGTAGTTGGTGGTAATTCCGTTGGGGTTGATGGGATTGCCTGCACTATCGGGAAAGCGCAAGTTGGGGTCAGATTTTCGACCTTGATTGAAAGGCAGAAAGGGGGTTGATTTGCCGTTCAGTTCAGTAGTCATGTAGACGAATTCTTCATCGACGGCGAAGTGAACCAAACAACGGGCAAAATTAAATAACGGTTCTTGGGGATTGCGATCAGTTTGGTACTGCCGCATCGCGTCTTTGACGTTTGTTTTGGTCAGGTTATTTTTCAGTTCAAAAGTGATAACAGGTAAAC
>CAZNNK010000172.1:0-9522 GCA_964574085.1 uncultured Coleofasciculus sp. | reverse complement strand
GTGTAAGAGTGCAGAGGGGTAGGGGTGCAGAGGGGCAGAGGGGCAGGTTTGAGTCCCTGTTTTTCCGCCAATGCCCGATTTGAGCAGATTGGGAGTTGAATTTGCTGTTAATTAATTTAATTATCGCAGAGAAACGACGCGATCGCGCTGGGCTAAGGTAGGATAAATCCGCAACACTTCCTCTCTTGCCCAACGGTCGGCGGCGAGTATATCCTCGAGTCCAGGATTCGGACAGTTATCGGGGGAATGGCGATCGCAGGCTTGTTCAATACACCGGGCAATATCTAAATATTGGATTTTCTCCTCTAAAAACAGTGCCACGGCTTGCTCATTGGCGGCGTTTAATACCGCAGGCATTGAACCCCCAGCCCGCCCAGCGGCGTAGGCTAATTGCATACAGGGATATTTATCATGGTCGGGTTCTTTAAAGGTCAATGTCCCCGCCTTGACTAAATCCAAGGGTTCCCAGTCCGTATAAATGCGATGGGGCCAAGATATGGCATAGAGTAGGGGTAAATGCATATCGGGCCACCCTAACTGGGCTAAGATGGAGGTATCTTGTAATTCGATTAAGGAGTGAATAATGCTTTGGGGATGGATCACGATATCAATATCGTCATAATCCAGACCAAAAAGGAAATGCGCCTCAATCACCTCTAGCCCCTTGTTCATCAACGTAGCGGAATCGACGGTAATTTTGCGCCCCATCGACCAGTTGGGATGCTTAATTGCATCCGCCACCGTTACCTCCCCTAACTTATCGACTGACCAATCTCGGAACGCGCCCCCGGATGCCGTGAGGATAATCCGCCGTAATCCGCCATCGGGGACTCCCTGAAGGCATTGGAAAATGGCAGAATGTTCCGAGTCAGCCGGAAGCAGTTTCACCCCATGTTTTTCAATCAGAGGATTGACAACCGGTCCCCCAGCGATTAGGGTTTCCTTGTTTGCCAAAGCAATATCTTTCCCAGCTTCAATGGCGGCGATCGTCGGCAGTAATCCTGCACACCCGACAATCCCTGTCACCACCGCTTCCGCATCACCATAACGGGCAACCTCCGTCACACCCGCTTCTCCCGCCACCAGAATCGGTTGGGGATCAAGGTCGGCGATCGCCGCTTTCAGGTCAGGTAATTTTTCCGCTTCACATAAGGCGACAATTTCTGGTCGAAACTGCCGAATCTGGGTAGCTAACAGGTCTACATTGCTACGTGCTGCCAATCCCACCAACCGGAATTGGTCGGGATGGTGAGTCAGAATCTCTAAGGTTTGCGTACCAATCGATCCAGTGGAGCCAAGGAGAGTAATTGATTTCACAACAGTTTCTTAAGAATTCGCCGCTCTTTATTACTATAGGATGATTTTGGACATCGTTCATCAGATTTAAACCTTTCCTATCCCCCCATCACCCCTATATAGCAAAAGGCAGAGGGCTCCAGGGCAGAAGGCTCCAAGGGAAAAGATTAACTGATCAAGGTTTCAGCACCTTCCTTTGTCCTAATCGCTCATGTAGACTGCTATCAATGAATGGGAAGTTCTAAGATAAACTCTGTTCCTTGACCCGGTACAGACACACACTGAATATTACCCTTGTGTTTTTCCACAATAATCTGGTGGCTAATCGCTAACCCCAATCCTGTACCACAGCCCACAGGTTTAGTCGTAAAAAATGGGTCAAATATTTTGTCTTGGAGTTCCTCAGTCATGCCGATACCATTATCAGAAATCCGAATCACAACCCATTCAGGGAACGCACCAATAGAACCTGAAGAGGCTTTAATCTCATGTCCTTCTTCCTTGCTCCCCTCTTCTTTCCCTTCTGCCCTCTGCCCTCTGCCCTCTGCCTTAGTCTTACGTTGCTTCAGTTCAGTCCGAATTGTAATTGTGGGAACGAATCTTAATTCGGAATGGTGAAATTTGCTATCAGTTTGTAAAGCATCAATCGCATTTTCCAGCACCATCATAATGACTTGATTCAATTGATTGGCGTAACAGATAAGCAAGGGAATTTGACTATACGCTTTAATCACTTGAATGTTAGCTTCACGCAAGCGGTGTTCCATCAAAACCAGCGTTGTATCAATCCCCTCATGAATATTCACCGCTTTCTGTTTGGCTTCATCCAACCCAGAAAATCGCCGCAGTGAGGTGACAATCTGATGAATTCGATTCACACCGACATTCATGGAGTGCATGATTTGCGGGAGATCCGCTTGTAAGAACTCTAATTCAATGTCTTCAAGACAAGCTTGAATCTCGGCATGATGATGCGGGTAAACCTCCTGGTACAGTTTGATTAATTTGATTAAGTCATTGAAATATTGGTGAGCGATGGGAATATTTCCGGCAATAAATGTGGCTGGATTGTTAATTTCGTGGGCAACTCCGGCAACCATTTGCCCCAAACTGGACATTTTTTTAGATTGCACCAGTTGAGATTGCGTCTGTTTTAACTCGGATAGGGTTCGTTCCAGTTCGTGTAATTTTTGCCGTTCTCGTGCTTCCGATTGTTGCAATTCGGCTTCAGCTTGCAAGCGTTCCAGTTCTACCCCGGCACGGGCGATAAAAAGCTGCAAAATCATCTGTTTTTCAAGAGTTAGTGGCATCGGCTTCTCGTCTAACACTTCTAAAATGCCGATCACTTTTCCTTCAGAGTCTTTCAGGGGACTGCCAAAGTAGCTGTGGGCATTAATCTCCTGGAAAAAACGATCCTGGGGAAACAGGTGTTGCAAGTTTTGAGGATAGTGGCGAGCCTTACCCGCCAACAGATGTTCACAGGGGGTATTTTTCAAATCATACTCAAGGTTTTTATGCCAAGTTTCACCCGTCCAATAGGATAATGTGCGAACTCGCGTACCCGCAGGATTGGCAAATGTCGCAATCAAGGCGTAACGAACTTGGAGAACTTCTGCTAAATAACGCACACAATAACGCAGGAATTTATCACCCGTTGTAGCGGCGGTTCCTTCTACGATTAATCGTAATGCTTCTTGTCGCCGTTTGCGTTCGGTCATATCCACGGAAATTCCGAAGAGTTGAATCACTTGCCCTTGGTCATTGATAATCGCTTCTCCTCTGGATTCAACATGGCGAATTTGCCCATTAGGGCGGATGACTCGAAACTCGATATTGTAAGGTTGTCCTGAGGCGATCGCCTCCTGGACGGTTTCTTCAAATAGGGGTTGATCATCCGGATGAATGCGTTGGATAACATCTTCGTAGGTAATCGCTGATGAATTGGGATCAAGTCCAAAGATGCGATATTTTTCCCTTGACCAAGTAACCTGGCGGGTGCGGACATCAAATTCCCAACTCCCGATTTGGGCAATTCTTTGGGCTTGCAGCAGAGACGCTTCACTTTTACGTAATTTGGCTTCAGTGTTTTGGCGGTCTTGAATTTCCTGGCTTAACCGGGCATTGTCTTGCTTGAGTTGCCGTTGTAATCGTAAGATATTTAACTGATGCTCGATTCGGACTAAAACTTCTTGGGTTTCAATGGGTTTACTGATGTAGTCAGCTGCGCCGATTTCAAATGCTTTGACTTTATCAAGTGTTTCTTTTCGGGCGCTGATAAAAATGATCGGAATGGCTTGGGTTTCCGGATTAGCTTTTAACTGTTGACAGACTTGATACCCATCTATATCGGGCATTAAAATATCGAGTAAAATTAAATCAGGCTGCATCAGGTCAACAGACTGAAGTGCCTGTCGCCCATTGAGGGATACTCTGACGGTATATCCTTGTTCGGCTAAAAGTTTTCGTAAGACACTTAAGTTGTCAGGAGAGTCATCAACAATTAAGATTGTTTCTTTAAAACTGTTGTTTGGGCTAGCTGACATTTTGAGAATACAAAACAATGTTTTTAGCATTGATTAAATTTATGCTTATTGTACTGAATTACTGTTAAAAAAGCAACTTGCTGCTTTTTAAAAATGGCGTAAAAAAATAGCCTTGGTCTTTATTTTTCTGGACGCTCAAAAATTGAATTTTATTCGTGAATAAAATTCATTCTGTTATCCTAACTTTCCAGGATGTTGCACCCTATCTGACTCCTCGAAACAATAATCTAGGAGATGTATTCGTTTCCCGATTCAAGAGGAAGAGTATCAGAGACTGAATTTCTGAGGTTCCGTCACATTAGTCATGACGTCAAGGTTTTGACCCGGAGGTTTAATTGCTTTAAGTTATATTAACTAAATCGGCAGTCAGACTCAACTATACAGCAGATATCTCAAAAACTTGACCAAAATCTTTACAGAATTTTTACAAAACTGCCCATTTTATGAAGATTTTGTAAACTGGGAAGGCTGAAGCCATAAGACTAATATCATGTCCGGTGGAATACTTACACGCTTCGGTAGAGAGAAGGCAGAAGGTAAGGAAGAAGGTTGCAAGGCACAAGGGAATCATGACTGTTTGGTCGGACACGATATAATGCCTAGCTGGAGAGAGCTGAGGTTCCCTCACTACAAGCTGGTTAACGTTAATAGCTCCTCCAACTCGAACTGATTCGTCAACTCAGCCAAGGCGTTGGCAAGGGACTCGTGAGAGGTGCGAATTTCCTCAATCAAACTCAGCATCAACTCAATATCACCCAATATTGTCGCTTGACGAAACGCTTCTAACCAATCGGCGGGTAAGACAGCTAGAGAGTCTGGGGTTAAGGAATGGGCTTGGGTTTGGCTGGGTGGAGTTGATGCCATTGTCTCTTCATAAACATAGTTCACACCCAGATGCTGGTGAATCGCGTCAAAAATCTCCCCATCCCGGAAGGGTTTGCCGATAAATCCATCACATCCCATGGAGAGGATAACGGCTTTCTGGGAGTCGAGTGTGCTAGCGGTGACGGCAATAATCACCGTGGCTTGCCCTTGAGTGGTGGCTTTAATCCGTTGCGTGGCTTCATACCCATCCATAATCGGCATCCGCATATCCATAAAGATGAGATGAGGTTGCCAATTCTGCCAAATCGCGATCGCGTCTTTGCCATTTGTCGCTTCTTGGAGGAGAAATCCCAGGGGATTGAGGAGTTGGATCAGCAGTTTGCGGTTATCGATCTGATCATCAACAATTAGAATTCGATAACAGGGTTGATTCGGTTCTAAAGCAATAATACGTCGTTGAGGGTGTTGGCTGGGAACTTGGCTGGCATCGGCTAATTTAACCCTAATCTCAAAGGTAAAAACAGTCCCTTGTCCCACTTTAGACGCCACCGTCATATCACCCCCCATGAGTCGGACAAATTTACGGCTAATCGATAACCCTAATCCTGTTCCTTCCTGATGCTGTTTCCCCGTTTTACTTTGCATAAAGGCATCAAAAATACTCTCTAATTCCTCCGCCGCCATTCCCGCGCCTGTATCTTCAATTTCAAACTGGAGGGTGATCTCCTCAGGTTTATTAGCGGTAGGAGTTTCCCCGACATCGATACTCCGTGAGACTCTCACCGATATCCCGCCTTCCTGAGTAAATTTAAAGGCATTCGAGAGTAAATTAATCAACACCTGGCGCAGTTTTACCGCATCGGTTTGTACATATTGAGGCACTTGACTTGAATAATTAAACAGTAACTGTAATCCCTTGTCCCTTGCCTTAATTTGGAACAGATTTTCTACATCACGCAGCAAGGCATACAGGTCAAAAACTGTGTCGTTGAGGGTGATCCGTCCAGCTTCAATTTTGGATAAATCTAACACCTGATTGATTAGGGTCAGTAGATGTTCGCTACTGCGGTAAATAATCTGAAGATTCTCTTGATAGTCAGCCGGAAACGTACTGCTGCGCTGCATCAGTTGAGTAAACCCCATAATCGCGTTCAAGGGGGTTCGCAATTCGTGACTCATATTCGCCAGGAACGTACTTTTCGCCCGATTCGCTGTTTCAGCCGCGTCTTTGGCTTCCATTAACGCCTGTTCGATTTGTTTGCGATCGGTAATATCTTCAGCAATCCCGACAAAGCGGTAAGTATTTTGATGAGGAACTGGGAACGAACGGGCGCGAATCCACCGGATTTCTCCATTGGGTCGAGTAATTCGATAGAGGTGATCAAACTCAGTCACATCCTGTAATTGTCGTTCCAAAGCGGCGATAGTTGACGGATAGTCCTCTGGGAAAACCGAGTCTAACCAAGAACGAGGATTATCATACAAACTTTGGCGAGTTCTCTGCCAAATTTGTTCATAAACAGGGTTAATATAGAGCATTTCTCCGGTGTGGGAGAGAATAAAGAAAACATCTTGGATATTTTCTGCCAGTTGGCGGAATTTTTCTTCACTTTGGCGTAACTGTTCCTCGATCAATTTGCGATCGCTAATATCCTGTACCGTGCCAAACAGTTGAACCACCTGTCCCGATGAATTGAACATGGCTTCTCCCTTGCCCAAAACATACCGCATTGAACCATCACTCAGGAAAATTCGCATTTCATGTTCGTAGGATTTTCCTTCGGTAATGGCTTGTTCAACATAATGCTGAAATAGGGCAACATCATCGGGATGGATTTGTTGCACAAGCTGTTCGTAGCTAGGTTCAACTTGGCTAGAATCACGTCCGTAAATACGGAAAATCTCATCCGACCAAACAATTTTATGACTGTTTATATCAAATGACCAATTGCCTAAATTAGCGAGGCGTTGGGCTTCATTGAGTTCTACTGTTCGTTCGCGAACTTGAGTGGCTAAGGTGCGGTTATAGTCGGCTAAAATCTGCTCCGTTTGCCTACGTTCCGTGATATCGAAAAATGTGGCGATCGCGGCGACAATGGTTCCGGTTTCATTCCAGATTGGGGTGCCATAGACTTCCAGCAGAATCCGGCGATCGGGTAAGCGAATTTCCATATCATCAACTTTCACCTTTTCACCCTGAAACGCCCGAACCAGAGGCGTTTGTTCGACAGGATACAAGTCTTCGCTTC
The DNA here is from genome assembly GCA_964574085.1 of uncultured Coleofasciculus sp. Taxonomy (GTDB): domain Bacteria; phylum Cyanobacteriota; class Cyanobacteriia; order Cyanobacteriales; family Coleofasciculaceae; genus Coleofasciculus. The sequence goes on along the minus strand of CAZNNK010000172.1, from coordinate 2,609 downwards.
CCGCCTGATAAACGTGAAACGTTTCTGATAAGTCTGCGGTTGTCGCTTGCGGTAAGGTTTCGATCCCCAGTAATTGCTTTGATGTCTGGTTGGCGTAGATAATTTGTCCGCTAATATCATGAACGGATACCCCAACTGGAATCGCTTCTAGAATTTGATTCAGGCGGCTTTCACTCTCAGTTAATGCCGTATTTAGAGTCTGAAGTTCAGTAAACGAGGTTTGCAGTTGAGTTGCCATCTGAGCAAAGGAATTCGCCAATTCTCCGACTTCATCGTGGCGCTGGATTACAACCGATTGTTCCCATTCTCCTTGAGCCAGTTTTTTGGCAGATTGGTTTAATTTAAGTAGCGGTTGAGTCACCCAACGGGCAGTGATAATACCCAATCCGGTGGCAATAATGAGAGTGGCGATACAAAGGATAATTGTCGTGCGAGTATTCGCATAAATTTGCGTCATAAAGTCCGACTCTGGCACAACAGAGACAATCAACCAATCCAAGCCATAGTCATCTTGATAGGGGTCAACGTGAACAAAATGGCGTTGGGATTGCCTTTGGGTGGAATTATTGTCGAAAAAGGTAAAATTGGCGTGTTGAATTGATGCCAGATTATCCTCTTGATTGAGTAATGCTTGCATCGTCATCCGCGTTAACCGATTGCTACTTTCAGTGGCTTTGAGCCGGATTAATTGTTTACCCTGAATATTTTTGACAAAAGCCTGTTCTTTCGTGGAGGTGGCGACCAAATCCCCAGAACGTTCTATAATGAATACTTGTCCCGAGTCAGAAATGTCTAACGTGTCTAAAAAAACACTAATAAAATCGACTAGAAAAATGCTCTCAAAAACTCCCTGAAATTTATTATTTCTATAAACCGGAACGGACAGATTTATCGATGCATTATTTGTGCTGCTATTGGGATAAATCTTTGTCCAATTCAGGGTATTTTTTTGAATTGTTTTTTGATACCAAGATTTTTCTCTAGGGTCCCAGTTGGGTAGAGTGTCAAAGAGCCGAATAACTTCACCCTCTTCATCAAGTAGAAAATAATTTCGCGTTCCTGGTGCAGCCCCTTTTAACTCAGCTTTTAGATAGGAACCTTTCGGAAAAACAAAACCAAACTTATCTTCTCCCACCGCAATAAGCGCTCCGGCGGGACTCGTATAACTCAATCCAGTCGGAGCATCAGATACCTGCATTTGCCGCCAGAGTTGCCAGTAGACTTGATCAATATCGGTTGGATCTAAATCCCCTTGTTCAACCGCTAATCGATTCAGGGTGACAAATTGATAAGATTGCTGCAAATAACTGTTAACGCGATCGCTGACTCGTTCGGCGGTTTCTTCAAGTAATTGATTTGCCATCTTTTCAACGGCTTTTTGCCCACTGCGATAGGACAAATATCCCACTAATCCCACAGCGGTAATAATTTGTAAAACGAAGGGAACAATTAGAACCGTTTTCAGAGAAACTGGGCGGATTTTTTTGATAATGTCTCGCATAATTCGTCGTTACGTCGAGTATCTTATGGTGTATTATTTTTGTGTAAGACATTTACCTAAATGGTAAACAGTAGTATTGCGCTGATCCGCTAAACTGATATACATTAAAATGGGGTGTTCCCCGTTCCCTGTTGCCGATTGCCTCAAAGGACAAATAACGCATGACAAATGACAAAATTCTCAGTTGGCAAGACATACGCAACCACCTCAAGCACCCCTTGATTTTAGCAACTCCGGTAACATTACACATAGTCCGTCATGCTCAAAGCACTGTCAATGCCGAAAAGCGAATTGCGGGTTCTCAAGATGTAGACTTAACACCTGAAGGTGAAGCACAAGCTAGAGTATTAGGAACCCAACTTGATCCAGAGTACAGTTTAGCCTTTACCTCTGGATTAAAACGCGCCTATAAAACCTTAGATATTGCGATAACTAGCGACAATATTAGCGTGGGCAGTATCCACAAAGATAAGCGACTGAATGAACGGAATTTAGGCGTATTAGAAGGTGGTAAACTTAGATTTATTCCCGAATATGCGGCTGGCAATTTAAACTATGCCCCCGAAAATGGCGAAAGTTATGCCCAATTAGCCCAACGGATTTTCTCGTTTTTGATTGATCTGGCGCAGGTGACACAAACAAGTGACGTGAATAAGGTTCTAATTTGTAGTCACATTGGTTCAATCCGGATTTTGGTTGGTATAATCACGGAAAACACCAGTTCTGTGGATGTATTGGGTCAGAGTTTTGGTAATACGGAGTTGATCACACTAGAATGGCATCGCTTGATTATACCAGGATTTGTTGAGAAAGGTGGAATTTTTCAATAAATGAACATGTAGGGGCGGGTTTAGGGACTCAATTGACGGGAAAACCAATAACATTCAGACAAAACCCGCCCTGCGTCACCGAAAAGATTCGATTAATATGTAGGGGCGGGTTTAGGGTCAAAATTGGCGGGAAAACCAATAACATTCAGACAAAACCCGCCCGACCCACCAATAACATTCGATTAATGGATGCGATCACGCCGGGGATGAGATTTCGTCGTCTGGCGGTGAGGATAGGGCGGGTTTCGTTGTTTGGTTTGAGGTGTTGTCCTATGATT
>CAZNNK010000171.1:0-9533 GCA_964574085.1 uncultured Coleofasciculus sp. | reverse complement strand
GGGGTACTGATCACTGCCCCCACTGTCGCCGGATTGGTGATCGCTACAGCTTGGACGGGTTCGTTTCAGCTTCTCGAATGGGCAACACTCGACCAATTTTTTCAGCAGCGTCCTCAAGAACCGGTTGACCCCCGGATTCTGGTGGTAACCATTGATGAGTCTGATATTACCCAGATCGGGACGTGGCCCATTCCTGATGCTGTCTTAGCCGATTTACTTAGAAAAATAAACGCCCAACAGCCGAGGGCGATTGGCTTGGATTTGTATCGTGATTTGCCAGTCGAACCGGGTCATCAGGAATTAGTCGAGGTATTTAAGTCTACACCGAACCTGATTGGTGTGGAAAAAGTCGTCGGAGAGACAGTTGCACCACCGCCAATACTAAAACAACAGGATCAAGTGGCGATGGCGGATTTAGTCTTGGATGCGGATGGCAAAGTTCGTCGCGGATTGCTGTCTGTGCAACTAGACGATGAGTCCATCCACTTAGGATTAGGAGTAAAGCTGGCGTTAATGTATCTAGAAGCCGAAGGGATTACCCCCCAAATGACAGATGAAGCCAAAAGTCATTTGCAGTTGGGTAAGGTGGAATTTGTGCCATTGACAGGGAATGAGGGTGGCTATGTTAATGCTGATGTGGGTGGCTATCAGATCCTATTAAACTATCGCGGATCGAGAGAGAACTTCCAAACTGTATCCATTGCGGATATTTTAGAGAACCGGATATCAGCAGATTTGATGCGCGATCGCATTGTTCTGATTGGCGCTACCGGACAAAGTGCTAACGATTTATTCTTTACACCTTATAGTCAAAATACCATCGGTTCGCGTCAGCAAACACCGGGCGTGATTATTCATGCTAATATCGCCAGTCAGATCATTAGTGGGGCGATGGCGGGACGCCCTTTAATTAAGGCGATTGATGGACGCCCTTTAATTCCCTTCATTGATAGAATAAGCCAACTGTCTTGGCTGATGATTTGGATTGATCCTATCGAGTGGTTATGGATTGTCCTTTGGTCTTTTATTGGTGCGGGAAGCAGTTGGAAACTTCAGCAGGCAAACCAGTTGGCGGATAGGATTTTTCCCCGATGGGTAGTTGTTGGTTTCGGCATGTTCTTCATGAGTAGTATCCTGGTGGTGGGGAGTTATGGGGCGTTTCTGGTCAACTGGTGGTTGCCCGTGGTTTCGCCGCTTGTGGCATTAATCGGATCATCAATGGCGATCGCCCTGTACCAAACCTGGGAATTGCAGCGCTACAATGCTGACTTAGAAATATTACTGGAAACCACCACGGCTCATTCCGATGCGATTGAGGAGGAGTTACATCAACAAGCTGAAGAAGCTGCACGGGAAAGTGAACGCCGCTTAGCCCAATTTCTGGAAGCGGTTCCGGTTGGCGTAGCGGTATTAGATGCAACCGGAAAAACCTATTACTTGAATCAACGGGCGCAACAGTTAATGGGTAAAGGGGTGGTTCCTGATACCTATGCTGAACAATTCGCTGAGGTCTATCAATTTTACATTGCTGGCACTGAAAAACTCTACCCGGCGGAATTATTGCCCGTGGTGCAAGCGTTAATGGGAGAAAGCGCCACGGCTGATGACATTGAAATTCACCAGGGCGATCAGATCATTCCCATTGAAGCTTGGGGTATCCCGATTTTTGCTGAAGGAGGCAAAGTTACGTTTGCGATCGCGGCGTTTCAAGATATTACTGAACGCAAAAAAGCTGAGGTTGAACGCAAGAATTTTACCGCTCAACTACTACAACTGAATCAGGCGTATGAACGTTTTGTCCCGGAAAACTTTCTGCAATTGCTGGATAAGAAAAGTATTGTCGATGTCGAACTGGGTGAGGCGGTGCAGAAGGAAATGTCGATTCTATTTTCGGATATTCGTTCCTTCACCACCCTCTCAGAACGGATGAGTTTAGAGGATAATTTTAAATTTATCAACGCCTATCTGTCGCGCATGGAACCTGCGATTGTCGAACATCATGGCTTTATTGACAAATATATTGGTGATGCGATTATGGCGCTGTTTCATGGTAGTGCTGATGACGCAGTTCGTGCCGGAATTGATATGTTAAATCGGTTGACTGACTATAATAAAACCCGGCAACGCCCCAGTCGTCCCCCGATTCAGATTGGGATTGGGATTAATACAGGTTCGCTGATGCTGGGAACCGTTGGCGGACACAATCGTATGGATGGTACTGTGATTAGTGATGCGGTTAATTTGGCAGCTCGTTTAGAACAGCTTACGAAAGAGTATGGGGTATCCTTACTAATTTCTCACCACACGTTTTTACAGCTCAATCATCCGGTTGAATATGCCTTTCGGATTATCGGTCAAGTCCAGGTTAAAGGGAAACGGGAAATGGTATCGGTTTTTGAGATATTTGAGGCAGATCCACCGGAACTTCGCTCGGCAAAGTTAATGACGAAGCCTGATTTTGAGAAGGCTTTATTTCTGTATAGTAATCGTTTATTTAAAGAAGCTGCCCAAATTTTTCAAGAGTGTTTACAGATTAATCCCGTTGATCAAGTGGCTCAAATTTATTTAGATGCTTGCCAGCAGCAGGGTAAGGATTGAAGGCATCATAATCGTTAGAATAAGTTAATTGTAGAGGCGGGCGCAAGCCGTTTAATTGGGGTATCTACGGATAACCTCAACAGCAAAACCCGCCCTATATCATAAATTGGGTGAATCAGGCAACTCTGAACCCGATGATCAACAGGGTCAACAATTTGAGGGTTTAACGTGTATGAACTTCGTTTTTCCAGTTCTGGGACTACTGCTAGGACTCTTCGCGATCGCGATCCTACTCTATCTCGTCACGGGTCGGCGCTATCAATCCTCTGAATCGGTGGTCAATTCCTACGACCAATGGACAGAAGATGGTATTTTGGAGTTTTACTGGGGCGAACATATCCACTTAGGGCATTATGGCTCACCGCCTCAATCCAAGGATTTTTTAGCCGCCAAATCAGATTTTGTGCATGAAATGGTGTGTTGGGGAGGACTCGATAAATTACCCCCAGGAACCACTGTTTTAGATGTGGGGTGTGGCATCGGCGGAAGCAGTCGCATTTTAGCACAAGATTACGGGTTTGCCGTAACCGGAATTAGCATCAGTCCCCAACAAATAAAACGCGCTCAGGAGTTAACACCAAAGGACTTAGATGCGAGATTTTTAGTTGATGATGCCATGGCACTGTCTTTCCCAGATACCAGTTTTGATGTGGTTTGGTCAATTGAAGTGGGTCCTCATATTCCCGATAAAGCTCTTTTTGCCAAAGAATTAATGCGGGTACTCAAGCCGGGTGGTATTCTGGTTGTTGCTGATTGGAATCAACGGGATGACCGCCAGAAACCACTTAATTTTTGGGAACGTCCGGTGATGCGGCAACTCCTGGATCAGTGGTCTCATCCAGCGTTTTCCAGTATTGAAGGGTTTTCGGAACGGTTGCAGGAAACTGGACTGGTTGAGGGCAGTGTAACAACCGCAGATTGGACAGACGAAACGCTTCCGTCTTGGCTTGATACCATCTGGCAAGGCATCATTCGACCCCAGGGATGGCTACAGTTTGGTCTATCCGGTTTCATCAAGTCTGTGCGAGAAGTTCCGACCATTTTATTAATGCGGCTAGCTTTCGGTTCTGGGCTTTGTCGATTTGGCATGTTTCGCGCTATTCGAGCCAATTCTCCAGCCAATTTAACCGAAACAGTCTCAACTCAAGCTGTGGCAACAGAACGGTAATAAAATGGGTGGAGCAGGGGGAGATGGGGTGAGGGGGAGTAGGGGCTTGGTAACCAAGCCCGTACATTTTTATTATGGGTGATGGGTCCGGACATCATATTACAGGATTAAAGTAACTGACTAAACCTTGAGTCAGCTTGTAAGGTTTTGAGTACCTGCTTAATCTCTTGGGTGCGGTCTTTTTTCACAATTAATGTCACCCCACCATCGCGCACAACGACCACATCGTCTAAGCCAATCGTCACAATCACCTCATCCTGGTCACTGCTATAAAGAATCGCCCCTTGGGTGTCTTTCCCCAGATGAGTCGCCAGTTCCACATTCGCCGCCTCTCCCTTGTGCAACCGTTCTAAGGCATTCCAATCTCCCAAATCATCCCAGCCAAACGTAGTCGGGAGAACATAAGCCAGTTGGGTTTTTTCCATTAAGGCATAATCAATACTGGTTTTAGGTAGTTGAGAATAAGCAGCAATCCCTTGTTTTTGCAATGGATTGATAATATCAGCCGCATAGGTGTTTAGTTCCGCTAAGACGACGCCAGCCCGGAAAATAAACATTCCCCCATTCCAGCTAAATTTGCCCGTCGCCAGAAATTTCTCGGCTGTGTCTCGGTCTGGCTTTTCTGTAAATCGAGCAACCCGATAAACCGATAAGTCATTAAACGTTCCGGCGGGTTCTCCTTGTTCGATATAGCCGTAACCTGTGGAGGGATAGTCCGGCGCAATTCCCAGGGTAACAATTGCCGCTTCAGTCGCTGCTAACTGAGTCGCCGCCTCAATCGTCTGTTGAAATGCCTGCTGTTCGGCAATCCAATGGTCTGCTGGAAAAAAGCCAACCACCGCATCTTCTCCATAGTGACGCGCAATTTCTAACGTCGCCCACGCCACAGCAGGTGCCGTATCCCGCCCTTCGGGTTCGGCTAATATATGCTCGTCATCGAGTTGGGGTAACTGTTCTCGCACCCCATCAGCTAATTGAGCCGATGTGATCACCCAGACATGGGTTGAATCTCCCGCTAATTGACTGAGACGGTCAGCGGTGGTCTGTAACAGACTCTTGCCACTACCATCTAAACTTAAGAACTGCTTGGGTCGATGCTTGCGGCTGAGGGGCCAAAACCGTTCACCTTTGCCCCCGGCTAAAATTACGGGTATTAATTGACTCATTGTCCGTGCTATTCTAATTGTCTGCTACATCCTAGCCTGGGAGAGCAGAGGTGCGGAGGTGCGGAGGGAGCAGGGGGAGCAGAGGGAGCTGGGGAAGCTGGGGAAGCTGGGGGAGCAGAGGGAGCTGGGGAAGCTGGGGAAGCTGGGGAAGCTGGGGAAGCTGGGGAAGTGAAGGATCAAAACTTACCCAAGATGAATGGGGATTGGGCGGCTAACGTTATAATCCAGCAATAGATTCGGTGAATGTCAAACGATTCCAGAACAGTTGGTGTGTGGTGAGGATAAAACAACGTGTCGAACAGTTCCCAAACTAGCTGGGGTTTTCAAGTCTCCCATCCAGAAGATTATACGCGATCGCATGGTGACCCTGATGTCGCTGAAAATGATACTGGAGGTTCCCCACCACCACCACCGCCCGATGATGATGGCGGAGATTCCCATTCTGATCATCATTCGGGTAAATCTCGCGGCGGTCGCTATATCCATTGGTTCTTGTGGGGTGCAGCGTTTATCTTAACTGCCACCGTTTCTGCTACCTTAGGCGCAACCGTTGCCCTGATTACCCCCCTGTCCCCCTTAATCGTGCCGCAAAATTTTGTCCCTGGCGCGAAAGAAAAGTCCTGGCAAAACGCGTTTCGCTACGATTTAGCCCGACCTGTCAACATCCTGGTGATGGGAATTGACCGGGTTCCCGATGATGCGAAAAACTCGCCTGATGTTTTCAGTGGTCGCAGTGATACTATGCTGTTGTTACGCCTCAACCCAACCGAAGAATCGGTCACGATGCTTTCCATTCCTCGGGACACCCAAGTAGAACTTCCTGGGGTTGGACTTGCCAAAATTAATGATGCCAATGTAGAGGGGGGTGCAGCATTAGCCGCACGGGTGGTGAGTCGTACTCTGAATGATGTACCCGTTGATCGTTATGTGCGGGTGACGACGGATGCATTTCGGGAACTGGTAGACCTGGTGGGGGGAGTTGAGGTATTTGTCCCCTATCCGATGCAGTATGAGGACGTAACTCAGGATTTGTATATTGACTTAGAACCGGGATGGCAAACCTTAAATGGAGACCAAGCCGAACAGTTTGCTCGATTTCGTAAAGACGGCTACGGCGACATTGGTCGAGTCCAACGCCAACAGATGCTACTCAAGGCGCTGCGTCAACGGCTGCTTAGTCCTAAGGTGCTACCCCGTTTACCGCAAATCATTCGGGTGATGCAGCAATATGTTGATACGAATCTTAGCTTAGAAGAAATGCTGGCGCTGGTGGGCTTTGGCTTAGATTTAGACAAAGATGATTTTCAGATGGTACTTTTGCCCGGTCGCTTCAGCAATCCAGAGGAATATGTTGCCAGCTATTGGATTATGGATTCTGCCGGACGCGATCGCGTTATGCAACAATATTTTCAGCAAACCTTTAACTGGAGTTCATCGGATATCCGGCGTTCTCCCCAACGGTTGCGAATTGCCATTCAAAACGCCACCGATGAACCGCAATTGGCTCACAAGGTTGCTCGATATTTGGCGGAAAACGACTTTTATAATGTCTATATCATCGACGATTGGCCCGATCAGGTACGCGAAACTCAGATTATTGTGCAGCAAGGTGATTTGAAAGCAGCGACGATATTGAAACGGGTGTTGCAACTCGGTCATGTGGAAGCCTCTTCCACAGGCGATATTGAATCCGATTTAACCATTCGTGTCGGTGAGGATTGGTTGATTCGGCACCCAGAAGCGGAGGAATAATGCAGGGGGAGCAGGGGGAGCAGGGGGAGCAGGGGGAGCAGAGGGAGCAGAGGGAGCAGAGGAAGATGGGGAAGATGGGGAAGATGGGGAAGATGGGGAAGATGGGGAAGATGGGGAAGAGAATTTAAATAAGATGTAGCTTGCTTCTTTTCGGGAGCGAGTGTGACGAATGACGAATAGACGAATGACAAATGACAAATGAATTGCCGACTCCAGCAACAAATTCAATTCATCATTGAAATTGACCAACTCAAAGGGATTCTTCGCCAAACCCGATTAATTGATGATTCTCGTCAGGAAAACAGCGCCGAACATTCTTGGCATTTGGCACTGATGGCAATTATTCTGGCTGAGTATGCACCTCCCCAGGTTGACCTGGGACGAGCGATTACGATGGTACTGCTGCATGATTTAGTCGAAATTGACGCAGGAGACACGTTCTGCTACGACGTACAGGGAAATCAGGATAAAGTGGTGCGGGAAGAAAAAGCCGCTACCCGGATTTTTGGTCTGTTACCCCAAGACCAAGGGCAATCATTACGAGAAATCTGGGACGAATTTGAAGCCGTCACCACGCCGACAGCCCGATTTGCCGTCGCCCTAGACCGTTTGCAGCCGCTGCTGCTAAATTACCAGAATCGGGGTGGAACCTGGCAGGTTCATGGTATTACTGAACCGCAAGTGATGCAACGTATGGCACCCGTGCAAGAGGGAACACCTCAGCTTTGGACATTGGTTGAGCAAATTGTCGCGGACTGTATTAAAGCGGGTTATTTACAAAAGGGGCGATCGCTCTCCACCAAGAGTCAAGTAGACTAGATCATTATGTCTATTGTTGTGGCTCAAAATCTGAGCAAAGTCTACCCCGTAGCGGTCAAACAACCCGGTATTAAGGGGACTCTCACCCACTTTTTGCGCCGAAAGTACCGCTCCGTTGTTGCTGTAAAAAATGTTTCCTTTGAAATTGGCATGGGGGAAGTGGTGGGATTTCTTGGTCCCAATGGTGCTGGTAAAACCACAACCTTGAAAATGCTTACGGGACTTGTTCACCCCTCAGAGGGTGAGGTTAAGGTGGCGGGTCATCAGCCATTTCAGCGGGAAGCCAACTTTTTGCAGACGATTACCCTAGTCATGGGTCAAAAGCAACAACTGCTTTGGGACTTACCCGCCTTAGATTCCCTGAGAATTAACGCCGCCGTTTATGGAATTTCTCACAACCAGTTTCAACGTCGTGTTGGTGAACTGGCAGAAATGTTGTCCTTAGAAGCCAAACTCACGCAACCCGTGCGGAAACTCTCCCTGGGAGAACGGATGAAAGCTGAATTGCTGGCGGCGCTTTTGCATCAACCCCAAGTCTTATTCTTGGATGAACCCACGTTGGGATTGGATGTTAATGCACAATTAGCGGTGCGGAATTTCTTACGCGAATACAACCAGCGCACGGGAGCTACCGTTTTATTGACCAGTCACTACATGGCAGATATTACGGCGCTGTGTCAGCGAGTTCTACTAATTTATGAAGGGCAAATGATTTATGATGGCAGCTTGGAGGGACTACTCAATCGCTTTGCTCCCTATCGGGAGGTGAAAGTAGAACTGGCTCAACCCTTGTCAAAAGAGGAGTTATCGGGTTATGCCGAAATAGAGGCAATTGATGGGTTAGCAGTACGCTTCCTCGTACAGCGTGAACAGCTTACCAGTACAGTGGCTCGGATTTTGGCAGATTTAGAGGTGATTGATTTAACGGTGAGTGATCCCCCGATTGAAGAAGTCATCGGTCGGGTGTTTCGCGCTGGGGTTGTTTCTTAATTGTTCGTCATTCGTCATTTGTTGATTGTTCGGTTCATTGTTGATTGTGCATGGTTGGGTTTCTTTGAAAATTATTCTCTCCCCCATCTTCCCCATCTCCCCCATCTTCCTCTTACCCATCTGCCATCTGCTATCTGCCATCTGCCTTATCCATAATTCCGATGAAGCGATTAATTCACACTACTAAAATATTTCTGTCTGTTTACTATGCTCACATGTTGGAATACCGGGCAGAGCTTTTTTTCTGGATACTGTCCAACAGCTTGCCGTTGATTCTTATGGGAGTTTGGATGCAGGCATCTCAAGCTGGGGAGTTTGAGTTAACACCTGAAGAATTTATGCGTTACTTCCTATCGGTTTTTATCGTTCGCCAGTTTACTGTGGTGTGGATGATTTTTGATTTTGAACGGGAAGTGGTAGAAGGCAGACTGTCTCCTAAACTCCTACAACCCATTGATCCTGTATGGCATCATGTAGCTGGTCATCTATCTGAACGCTTTGTCCGCCTACCTTTATCGGTTGTACTTTTAGGGGTGTTCTTTTTCCTCTATCCCCCAGCCTTTTGGTTGCCTAGTTTAAGTAATCTGCTGTTATTTGTATTGATCACAGCCATGGCATTTGCCCTACGATTTTTAATCCAATATACCTTTGGCTTATTTGCGTTTTGGACAGAGCGAGCCAGTTCACTGGAACAATTTTGGTATTTATTCTATTTATTTCTTTCAGGAATGATGGCACCGTTGGACGTTTTTCCACCCGCCGTCCGAGCTGTTGCTGAGTGGACGCCTTTCCCTTACTTGGTTCATTTTCCCGCCACGTTGTTAGTTGGACTACCTGTTAATCTTGTCCAAGGAATTTTGGTTATGGTGGGTTGGGGATTATTATTTTTTGGCGTCAATCGCTGGTTGTGGCGCAAGGGATTGAAGCAATACTCGGGAATGGGAGCTTGAGATGGGTGGAGGTGCGGAGGTGTGGGGGAGATGGGGCATTGGTGTCAACTTAAGCGGAAAACCCAAGCAATACCTTGACTCTACCCCACC
>CAZNNK010000170.1:0-9543 GCA_964574085.1 uncultured Coleofasciculus sp. | reverse complement strand
GGGGGACAACCCTTCCTCACCCAGCAGCTTTGTCGCTTAATCGCCCAAGCCCCTGATTCACCCTCGAAAGGAACAGAAGCGCAATGGGTCGAAAACTTAGTGCGATCGCACTGGATTGAGAATTGGGAAGAACAACCGGAACTGATGCATTTGCAGACGATCCGGGATCGCTTACTCAGACGCAAACACCGCAGTCTGAAGCTGTTGCAGGTGTATCAGCGCATCCTCCAACAGGGAGAAGCGATCGCCAATGACAGTTCCGAACAGAAGGAACTGCGGATGATGGGGTTAATCCTCAAGCATCAAGGGAAAGTTAGGATTCACAATCGCATCTATGAATCGGTCTTTAACCAAGACTGGGTCAATCAAGCGATAAAAACGATCCAAGCGGATATAGAACCCGGTGACTCGGAATTTCTCAAAGCCTTAGCTGAATTAGAACGGAAACTCCTGGTTTCCCAGGTAGAAATCTTATCCAAAGCCGACACAGAATCCGAGGATGAAGGTTCAGCACAAGCCCTTTATGAGGTGCTGCGCGATGTTACCTCGAAAGTGGGTGAATTACTGGGTGCGGATCGCGCCACCATTTTCTTACTCAATGATGAAAAGACAGAACTCTGGTCATTGGTGGCGGAGAATGAAGAAGGTGAATTCCTGGATATTCAAGTGCGAGTCGGGGAAGGGATTGCGGGTCATGTGGCTCAAGATAAAAAAGTCATCCATATTGCCGACAACGTTTATGATGATCCCCGTGCGGCGTTGGTTAAGGAATTTGACAAAAAATATAATTACCGCACGGAAAACATCTTGGCGTTTCCCATCTTAAGTGAAAATAAAGAAGTAATTGCCGTCATTCAGCTCTTAAATAAGTTACCCACTGATGGGCAATCCAATAAGCGCCCCAAAGGATTCACCACCCTAGACTTAGAACGGTTGGCAAAATGCGTGGTTCCGGTGCGGCGGATTCTGGAAAGTTGCCAATCCTGCTATAAGGTGATGAAGAAGCTGCGGGCGACAGCCGCCTTAGCTGAAGCCACGCGATCCTTGGATCAGATTAACTTAGATACCAAGGCAATTTTGCAACGGGTGATGAATACCGCCAAGAAGCTGCTGAACGCCGATCGCAGTACCTTATGGTTAGTGGATCGCGATCGCGGCGACTTGTGGACGGAACTTCCAGGGAAAGGAGAGGTACGTTGCGAGATTGGGGTTGGCTTTGCAGGTCAAGTGGCGCAAACCCGCAAACCGATGATTATCCCCTTCGATCTCTATGACCACCCTAGTGCGGAAAATGCCAAAAAAACCGATGCCCAAACCCGCTACCGCACCTGTAGCCTCCTGTGTATGCCCGTCGTCAGTCCAGATGGGGAATTATTGGGCGTCACCCAACTAATCAACAAGCGCAAACCTGGAGATCATCCAGAGTATAACCGAGATGAGTGGCCCCACGTTCCCAGTTACTTCAAGGCGAGTTTTGATAAAAATGACCGCCAGTCCATGCAAGTCTTTAACGAACGAGTGGGTGTTATCCTGCAATTCGTCAAGACTCATGAAACATTAAAACAGCTTGCTCAAATTGAGCCAAAAGAATCCGTTTATAACACCCTGGCAATTCTCAGCAATTCCGTTGCCGATCAGAGTGACGAAGCGCTCTACAATGCGCTGTATTATACGTTGAGTTTTGTCACCAACTCGATTAACAAACTCTTGGGCGCTGAACAGACGACCATTTTTCTCCTGGATGCCGAACAAAGCATCTTTTGGTCATTAGTCTGGAATCCCAGAACCCTAAATGCTCAAGAAATTCGGGTGTCCGCCACTCTAGGAATCGCCAGTAAAATGGTCGAATCGCGTTCAGTCAAAGCTAGCAAAAATCCCAGTAAACTGAATGATCTGTTAATCCACATGGGGTTAGAACCCGACGCGATCAACAATGTGGAAAACATGTTGTTATTCCCGGTTGTAGACTCGAAAGGGAAAGTGATTGCCATTATTCGGTCATTTAACAAATTCCTGTTTACTTATGAATCTGGGGGAACCTTATCCGAACAAATCGAAATCAATGGCTTTACCCAAGCCGATGCCCAGAAACTGCATGAACGCATGACAGCCACGTTACCCATTTTGCAAGGCTTCCAAGCGTTCCATCGGCAAATCCGCAGCATTCAAGAACAACGCAAGGCGATCGATCCCCTCTATCAAGCGATTAGTTTAGTCAGTAGCAGTAGTGGTGGAAATGCTGAAGAGATTATCCAAACGGTGATGCAAGCCGCCAAACAACTCACCCATGCGGATCGCACCACCCTTTGGTTAATTGATTACTCAACTCAGGAATTATGGACAAAAATTCCCCAAGCCGATGGTTCTTTAATGGAAACACGAGTTCCTTTAGGAGAGGGATTTTCTGGGAAAGTCGCCCAAACCGGTCAACCGTTAAATATTCCCTTTGACCTCTACGAACATCCCGATTCTGATATCGCCCGTCGCACCGACGCCAAAACTCATTATCGGACATGCAGTCTGTTATGTATGCCTGTTTTAAGTTGTGATGGTGAGTTACTCGCTGTTACCCAACTCGTAAACAAACGTCAGGGTGATGATAAGACGGAATATGATCCATCTCAGTGGCCCCAAGTTCCCGACTACTTTAAAGCCAGTTTTGATGAAAATGATCAACGGGACATGGAAATTTTTAACAATCAAGTGGGTGTTGTACTTCCCGGTATTATGCGTTAAGTGAGTTTGCACAGACGTGCCATAGCGCGTCTGTTGTGACCCTTCACCAGTTTCGGGGAACCTGATTTGTCGGGGCGGGTTTCGGGATTTTCTGGTCGCTAAGCTGTAATGCATTTAAATTGGGTATTAGTAGCGAGCAAGATGCTCACATGAACAAATTTTAACTGCTAAATACCTGAGCCAAATCTTCATTGGACGTTCCCAAAATGCGTGCCAATCGATTTAGTTCGCTATCACTGAAGCCATCCCGGACTTCGATTAGCTCATCCACAGATTTTCCCAGGATTCGGGATAACGACTTAAGCTGGCTATCGGGAATATCTTTACCTTGGAAAATATCTTTAAGCTGTTGCGGTGCTAATTTGTAAGAGGCACAAAATCGAACAAATTCTCGATTACTGATATCCAGGGCTTGTTGTCGTTCCCTGAGTAAGAACGCGATCGCCCGAGTTCCATGTTCTGGGCGTTTAGCTTTGTCCAGATAGTCCTGGATGCGCCTGTCGAGATGATTCATGCTAATCCCCGACTGTTTAAGTAAATCGATACAGGCTAATTTTATAGCTTTGTTTAGGGTTTCACTTTCTTCATGGAGTCGTTCATACTCATTAAAGATTTCCACCATCTTCGCCGCAAATTCTGGCGTACAAAACCCAACTTCCATATCCTCGCAGGAAATGGCAATATAGGAGCGGTAGTGGTTTAGTTGTAGACGCAATGTCTGGTTATTTGGGCGCATAAGTCCAACGTTTTTAGTAAAAAAACTATTCTAGGGGAGTTATTTGACCAATTGTGCCAAAGTCTAGTTCATTAAAACCTTCGGGCTACCCCGTCCGTCTATACGGCTCTAAGGGACAGAAGGGGGGTTGAGTGGGGTACTCTTCGAGAAGCCGCTTCGCGTCTACAATACCCCCGAAACCACCAATCCCGTTGAGCGAGCAATCAACTTACATTTACCAATTGCTCTTTGACCTAACCCTTTGCCTGACTTGGCGCTTTTTCTGCCACTGGTTAGGTCAACATCGGCTTTAACGTTCTCGTACACGATGATTGAGATGGGCAATATTTGGCATAATTGTGATATAATTCTTAGTTCTAGCTGACAGTTTGCGCGAATGCTAGGGGGTAATTTAGATTGACGGCGATTGTTAAACCGTTCTTGCCTGTGGTTTCGTAGGTTGAAGGCAACTTGGCGGTTAATCCTTCTAGCCCTGCGACCTCTGTTCAGCATGCTTCGGTAGTCCATTTTGCTCTTAACTCCAGGCATCGCACTCAAGTCAGACCACTTAGCCACTGCTTTAAGATGCTCCATCCAGCGACGGGCGCGAGATGTTGTCGTTGGCATTAATGGTTTTCCTTTGGGATCTACTACTGGAACTCTGGTGTTCGACATTTGGTATAACCCATAAATGTTTTAGTCTCTTCGCCCAACTGCACGCTTGGTGTCTTGGCTTTACCCAACGTTCTGACCACGCTTAGCCTAGAGAGGTACAAACTAGAGAAGTATTTGTACGTCCGTCACTATTGCAGTCTCTTCGGGGCTATTCAACAGTTGCCTCACCGGAAGTAGTTCCGGCAATCCCCACCCGTCTTTACAGCGGGGTAGTTGAAAAGGATAGCGGCGTAGAATGCAAGAGTTAACAATATAACGCCTCCGCCAAAAAATTGGTGATTTTGCCCTCCAACCTGACTTAGGCTGAATACGATATTCTAGTACACCCTGTTTACCGATTAACAATAACCTGATTTTCTGTTACATCGACATTTTGACATACTACCTCGCTAGACGGATGTTAGCAGGGTGAGGGGGTAAGGGGGTGGTTGATTGTGTAGAGATGGGTTTCACTACTTTTTCGGTTGAACCCATAAGTGACTCAACCCGCCCCGGTTTTCGCAGGTTTCCAGACGTCCCGTGAAAAGTCAGGGCGGGTTTTGTACAAACGTTATTATCACATCGCGACAAGAAAGTCCCTAAACCCGCCCCTACACACTCACAATTTCCTCAATCATGTCGGAGAGTCTGGATTGCACAGGCGTTGTAATGTGGTGGTAAAGTCAGGATAGGAAATGGTTGCGGCTTCAGCACCGTGGATGGTGGTGATTCCTTGGGCGTTGAGGGCGGCGATCGCCAGACTCATGGTGATCCGGTGATCGGTATGACTGTCAACCTCTGTACCCGTTAGCGGCGTGTTCCCGGTGATTTCTAATCCATCAGGGAGTTCTGTAATCTTTGCGCCCATCCGGTTTAACTGAGACGCCATAACCGCCAGGCGATCGCTTTCTTTGACCCGAAGTTCGGCGGCGTCGCGAATCACCGTGGTTCCTTGGGCGAAAACAGCCGCAACTGCCAAAATGGGAATCTCATCAATTAGACGAGGAATTAACGCCCCAGCAATCTCACAAGCTTTGAGGCGACTATAGCGCACACGGATATCCGCCACTGGTTCTCCGGCGACTACCCGTTGATTCTCTAACTGCATATCCGCATTCATCATCGCCAATGCGTCTAAGATACCTGTGCGGGTGGGATTAACCCCGATATTTTCAATCAGTAACTCAGAATCTGGGACAATCGCCCCAGCGACTAACCAAAAGGCGGCGGAACTAATGTCACCGGGAACAATCACCGTTTGTCCCTGGAGTTGCGCTGGACCTGTGACTGTAGCACTGTGGGTGTCTGGGTCAACGGTGATTTTAGCACCAAACGCCTTAAGCATTCGTTCGCTGTGATCACGAGACAACGCAGGTTCTGTTACCGTTGTCTCCCCTTCAGCCATTAACCCCGCTAACAGGATACAGGATTTAACTTGGGCAGAAGCGATCGGAGAATGGTAATGAATCGGTTTAAGCTGTTGTCCCTGAATCGCCAGAGGCGCTAATGAACCATTTCCCCGCCCCCAGATTTGCGCCCCCATTTGTTGCAGCGGATGAACCACACGAGACATGGGGCGCGATCGCAAGGATTTATCTCCCGTTACCGTAAAAAAGCGTCCGGGGTGGGAAGCTAAAAGTCCCAGCATCAGCCGCAGAGTCGTCCCAGAGTTGCCCGCATTTAAAACATCTAGGGGTTCTTGCAATTCTCCCACACCCACGCCCTTAACGATAACCTCGTCGGCGTTCAGTTGAGAGATAGTCGCCCCCATTGCTTGGAAACAACAGGCGGTACTGCGCGGATCATCGCCCAGCAGGAGTCCCTGGATACGGGTTTCCCCTTGCGCGATCGCCCCCAACATCAAAGCGCGGTGGGAGATAGACTTATCACCCGGAACCTGGAGAGTCCCTTTCAGGAACAGTCCCGATGGCGGACGGGTGATAATTAAATCCAGTTGAGTTTCAATTTGCTTCAGGGTGACAACCGTAACAGGCATAGGTATGGAGGGGTTTAACGGGGGCGACATAAAATTGTATCAAAGATGATGGTATCGGGGGGATGGGGGAGATGAGGGAGATGAGGAAGATGAGGAAGATGGGGCGGTTTTTACCAAGGTTTTCACCCGGATGTCACTCAATGTAATCAGTGTAACTAACCTCTCACTTCCTTACCCCACACTCTCCAATAAATCCGTGAAATCAGTGTAACTAACCTTTCACTTCCCTACCCCACACTCTCCAATAAATCCGTGAAATCAGTGTTTTGACGAATAACAAATGACTAACTCAAAATTTTGGAAACCCGTTTATCAACTGTTTAAACCCGAAGAACCGTTGGAAAAGGCGGAAGATATACGGGATTTTTACGTTTCGCGATCGGATAGTCCCGTTGAGCATTTAGTCAACGCCTTAGAAATGGAAGATGACCCCGCCAAATTTTTACTATCGGGTCACACAGGTAGCGGGAAAACCACAGAATTACACCGCGTTGAACAGTGTTTAGCGGATAACTATACCGTAATCTGGATTGACACCGCCACCGCCCTTGACCGTTATAATATCGGTTATGCCGAAGTCGTGGTCTTAATTGGTCAAGAAATTTGTCGTCAAGCGATTAAACCGGGGTGGTGGTCACGCAAAGATGACCGTTTACTCAAGGATTTAGAAGATAGTCTCAAAACTGTTATTTATCAGGATAAAACTAATGCTGTTGAAGGATTAGCCCTACCCGATCTGCTGACCAAAATGGGGATGACCCTAAAATTAGGGCTAACGCGAGAAATGACAAGAAGCCTGAATATTCGTCCACTGTTAAGTGAAATTATCGCTAAAGTGAATGCAATTATTCAAGCAGCGGAAAAAGATAGAAAGCAAAAATTATTAGTGATTGTCGATGGATTAGACCGCCATGATCAGATGACCGCCTTAGAAATGTTTGCCAGTCCCCTACTGACAGAACTGAATTGTCATATTATTTACACCATTCCCATTTCCCTGCGCTATTCTCCCAGTTTTCGCCAACCGATGCAGCGATTTCAAGACTGTTTAGACTTGGCGAATATTCCCGTATTTGAATGTGACGCCAATTTATGTCCCACAACCCAGCCGGATCAGATGGGGCGACAGATTCTGAAACAGGTAATTAACAAACGATTAGCGCGATTAACGAATTACAATACCCAGGACTTATTTACTCCAGAAGCATTAGAACTACTGTGTGAAAAAAGTGGCGGAGTCATGCGAGATTTAATTCGCTTAGGGCGAACAGCCTGTCAAGTGGCGGTGAAACGAAAAGCCACCTCTGTGGATCAAGCTATTGCTGAACAAGCGGTGAAAGAAGAACGACAAGCCTATACGATTAGTGATTACCAGTTCCCAGAATTAGCCGCAATTCACCGAACCGGACGATTAACCACAAAAACCCATACCTTGCCGAATAAAGGAGAGTTTGTAATTAGTGATGAACTTCTACAAAATAAATTTGTTTTAGGCTATTACGACAACAATCAGAATCCTTGGTTTGATGTAAATCCGATATTGATTGAAGATTTACAGCGATGGCAAGCAACTCAAGGGTGATTTGTCATTTGTCATTTGTCATTTGTCATTTGTCATTTGTCATTTGTCATTCGTCATTTGTTATTCGTAGGGTGGGTTAGGCGGTGTTAAATTGAGGAGACAACCATCTAATTCAATGTCCGCCGTAACCCACCAAAAATCTGACAGATAAAACATACTAGAACAGCTCAAGAAATTAATCGTGATATCCAGGCTGAAAGAGATTCATGGTACAGCTAAATTTACCAGATTTTGCTAAGGCATAATAATTAAAAATATTAACGTTGAATTTAAATCAATTGTAGGGTGAGTTAGGCGGTGTTCAATTTAGGAGATAACCATTTAATTAGATATCCGCCGTAACCCACCAACATCCTGAAATGTCATCATATAAAATCTCGGATGACCTCATTTTTAATCCAACCGCAAACCCTTTACGTAGGGGCGCACCGACGTGCGCCCTATCACCAACGTGCGCCTTATCACCGACGTGCGCCTACCCGTTTGTATCATCAGAGATTTTGTTGGGTTTCCTTGGGTTTTCCCAACCTAAGATCGCATTAAGGTTAAGGTCAGGGCGGGTTTTGTTGAAACGTTATCGGTAATCCCAAAAGTGAACGTCTAAACCCGCCCCTACATCGGATAAAACATCGCACACAAACAGAAAATCAATCGAATTGCCAATCCATTCATAATCTTCCCATTATTTCCCAATCCGTTCAATCCCTCTGCGTTAAAAAAACATAACACCCTTATACCCGATTTCCCAAAATCAACTACAATCAGAATAAGCATCAGGACGGATTGACCATGGCAATCGACATCAACAATCTAAATCAACCTGACCAGGAAACCTTAGACGATTTAGCCACCACCCTAGAATTGTCTGACGGGACAACCATTGTCTTTGCCATCGCCCCCGAAAGCGCCCCCAATCATCCCGTTGTCGAACAATTAAAATCCGTCCTCAACCCCGATGAATTTCAGATTGAGAATTTCTTTTATAGTCAAGAGTCGCTGATTGCTTTTCTCTATGCTTTAGACAAGAGAATCCCGGTTAACCCAGACGCTAAAGACGAATCCAAACGTCCAGTTATCATGGCGTTTGGGATTGAACAATTACCTCGCCCCCGAATACTGAAGGAACTGAAACGGTTGAATCTGGGGCGCGAGGCGCTATTTTCGCGGGAGATTGTCCTGATATTTTGGCTGAATAAGCGGGGTTTTATCGATACGTTTCGCGGTTATGCGCCGGATTTTTGGGATTGGCGGGAGAAGGTGGTGCGGTTTACCACTCGTCCGCCGTTGAATCCGCTACTTTATCCCTATTTAGAGAGTTTAATTGCCGAGAATTCCTATCTGAAAATGAGTGGCGTGATGCAAGTACAGCGCCAGGTGGATATATTTTTAGACCAAGTTTATGTGTCCCTAAAGGCGGAACGTCAGCAGCAGGTGACAGAGTTTAAGGGAGGGAGTAAGTTAGGGTTTGAAACGCAGAGGTACGCAGAGGTTGGCGCACAGAGTCGCAGAGGGATGGAGTTTGCGCCGTCGGAAATGATGACGAAGACGGTGACGCATAAGGTGGATTTGGCGGAGGCGGTGGGGAGGTGTCACTATAGTGTGATTTTAGGTGATCCGGGGGCGGGGAAAACCACGCTTCTGCGATATCTGGCGCTGCATTTTGCCATGGCGCAACGGGATGGGAAGGTGGAGGTTTTGGTGGAAAATGTAGAGACGTACCATGGTACGTCTCAGGGTACGTCTGGGAATGCAGGAAATAAGGACGAATTTTCTCAATCTTCAGTCACGAATCCTGAATCATTGGGGAATACTCGTTTCCCGGTGTTTTTACGAGTTGCGGATTATGCGGAACGGTTGGTG
>CAZNNK010000169.1:0-9599 GCA_964574085.1 uncultured Coleofasciculus sp. | reverse complement strand
CTACTGGAGGAGGGGGATGCCCAGACGTGGCGTAGGCTGAAAATTGCCGAACGGAATATTAAACGCTATCATACCATTGGCATTGGCGATCGCGGTTTTGGGTCGGAGGGTGATCATTACAGTACCGAACCCTGGTTTCTCACTGTAATGCCCTTTTTACAAGCGTATCAGACGGTGTTAGGGGAAGACTTGGTCAGGCGATCGCACGCGGCTTGGTTTCTACCCCAGTATGTGACTCGGATGGTGGGTGAAGACGGGGAGGTGGCGATTCCCAGCTATGGGCGTCATCGCTTAAGCCCCACGGGTTCTATCTTTGCGGTGGGATTGGGGATAGTACCGGAACGGCTGCTACCGGGAGTTATGTGGTTCTTTAACCGTCATTGGGGGAGGAATGGGGATAACAGTTTTGGCATTGAGTTACCCCATGAAGCCGCGTATATTTTCGCCGGATATCCTCAAGACATAACCCCCCAGAACCCCGCCAAGGTATGGGGGCGGGTAGTGGTGGATGAACAAAAAGGCTTCTTTACGTTCCGCAATCAGTGGCGAGATGAAAATGATTTTGTCACCAGTATTTTTGTCAAGCGAGAAAAACCCAGAGGCGGACATTGGTCATTTCCCGATGCGGGAAGTTTCCGGATTTGGGGATTAGGAGGGCGCTGGGCGACGGCGGGATCGGCATCTGATGGGACACAGAGGGATGAAAATGTGGTGTTGCTACCCCAAAAACAAGCGGGGAAGACGGCGAAAGTGACTGGATTTCAGGCAAATCCGGATGGGTCGGGTATGGTTAGCTTACACCACCAGAACTGGTTGCGATCGCTCGCGGTGGATTATAGTGGCGCATCCGGTGTACCGGGGTTGTTTGTCTTAGTGGATCAGGTGGTTGACGCCGCAGAACCGAATCAAACCTGGATTATGCATACCCAGGAAAATGTGACGATTCAGGGTCAACAGTTTACCCTAGAGGCGGAATCCGGGGCGACGATGCAGGGAACCTTTATTACACCCTCTAACGTGAACCTGGAATTTATCCCCAGTGAGACAGGAGGAAGGATTCAAGCCACAGGGCGCGATCGCTTTATTGTGGTCATGACCGTTCAATCCGGGACAGCGCCTGAGGTTGAGGTTTTAAGACCTGGATTCAATCCCCGAATTCAGGTGGAAAACCAGACTATTGAAATAATAGAGGATAAAATCGTATTGAAATCGCTAAAAGAGGGTGCTAACTAGCTGAATTTTATCCGGATAGAATAAATTCTATCCTGAAGAATTTCAGCAGACTTGTTTCACGAGTGTCTTTTAGGATTTGTTGTTATGATGTCTGGTTTTGTAATAATTGCCATGTATGCCTTGTTTTGGATGTGGTTCTTTGGCGGCTTTGCACCGAAGAAAAAACCTCCCGCGAAAAAGAAATCCCCAGAACAAGAGTTAGGAGAGGCGCTGAGTAAATATTTGGCGACCTTGAACAAACCCGGAGATGCCAAGTAGAGACGCGCCACGGCGCGTCTGGGTGCAGGGGAAGCTGGGGAAGCTGGGGAAACCCTATAGAGGGGCTACTGAATAAATGTTGTGGTGAGGGGGTGATGGGGAAGATGAGGGAGATGCGGCGTGCGATCGCGAAACTACTCCTACCCAGTCTCCCCCAATCCTTACCAAAAATAACCCGGTTCCACAATGGTTTGCCGTTCTTGGGGGTCATAATTCAGGCAATACTCTTGGGCGATCGCGTCTAATTCTCGTAGGCGTTTTACCTCAGTTTCCCGAATTTCCGTATCCGTGGATAACAGGATAACTTGATGGGACGCTGTGGGAAAATACCGTTCTACTAAATTACTCCGGTGAGAGGAATCTAACCGTCCTAATGGTGTATCAATCGCCACCGGAAGATGACGCCCAGAAACCCGGGCGAGTCCCCACAGAAAGGAAATCGCTAACAGTTGTTTTTCCCCCGCCGAGAGACGATGTTTGGGAATTGGTTGTCCTTCCGGATCATAGAGAGACAGGCTAAAGCTTTGGGTGTCAATGGCGACGCGATGAACTAAGTCTGATTTATGCAGTAGATAACGGAAGCATTCGGTAACTTCAATTTCCAGTTTGTTCAGTTTTTTTAGAGTTAATTTCTCTCGAAATAATTCCAATGTGGTTTGCACCTTGGCAATCGAATTAATAATATGCTGATTATTTTTCAGCTTAATCGTTTCATCCGCATAAGTTTCTAACTCTTTTTTTGTTTGAGTAATTTGACGGTCTATTTCGGCATAGCGGCGAGAGGCATTTTCGTAGGCGGCTTTAACCTTGATCACTTGATTTTGGGCGTCAGTAAATGCCTGTTTCAGGACGTTGTAGGCTTCAGGCGATGCAGCCGTAGCGATTTGTCGTTCTAAAGCATCAATTTCAGTTTCTAGGGTTTGCAGGCGTTCTCGTTGGCTTTTGGCGTTGGTTTGGGCGGTTGATCGTTCATAGTTCAGCAGGGTTTCTAGGCGAGTGATAGCGGTTTCATCTGCCAATAACCACGGTTCCTCTTGGGTGGCAATTTCTTGATCCAGTTCTTGGTTTTCAGTCTCTAGAAAGGATTGAATTTGATTGACTCGCTTAGGCGTTAAGGAAATCTTTTTGATATACTGAATTAACCGAGCATCCCGTTCTTTTAACACATCCCGTGTCAGTTTAACTTGGTGCTGTTTTTGTTCCTGTTCCGCTTGGGCTTTCGCTTGTTCCAATAGCGGGGAAATTAGGGAGAGGGGAAGCACACCCGCCGCCAAGTCTCGCATCTCTTGACGCACCTGATTCGCTTGTTCAATCAGCGTTCCCGATTGGGCTTCCAGTTGACTGCGTTCGCTGGCAAGTTTACCGCCTTCGGAGACAAATTTATCCGAAGCTACCTGTTGTTCTTTTGCGGCATAGTCTAGTTTAGATTTTAGGGCGCTTAAGTCTTGTCGCGCCGCCTCCTGTTTTTCTTTTTGGTCAATAAGTTTGGCTTCAATATTATCTAAGGTTTCCAGTTCTTTCTGATTGGCAATATCCCGGCGCTTACGACTAGCGAGAATATCTAAATCTGTGGACAGGCGTTCAGCCAGTTCTAAACCGAGGAGGGATTGAATCGCACTCACCACCAAAGGAGGTGGAGTTTCTAGTTCCGCGAGTTCTTTAACTTGTTCCCCATCAAAGAGAAACAGGTTGGAAATACCCAGAGGAAGCAGATTTTCGATATAGTCATCCCAGGTATTTGCCAGGGCTTTATCGGGCCACTCTTCATCGACTAAAATACCTAGCGTATCTTTCCCATCTTTGGGGTCTTTTGTCCAATAGCGAACAATTCTCAAAGTCCGGGGTTTATCCTCTTCTACGACTTCAAAGGCTAATTCGATACGAGTTTTTTCTGTGGGCGGAGTGTTCCGGTTCACGCATTGGTTGAGAAAGTCGCTATAGCTTAAATTTCCCCTAGTGGAACATTGGGCGCGGGAACCGTAGAGAGTGAGGCGAATGGCGTCCATCAGGGTAGTTTTTCCACCCCCATTCATCCCGCCAAATAGAATAATTGGACGGGTAGAATCGTTGGTTTGGGGACGGAGGTTGATGACTTGTCGCCCTTGATAGGGACCAAAGTTTTGCAGGGCGAGTTCCAGGAATATCATAGTCAGGGGCTACTGTGGACGGGGGGATAAAATCAGGGATAATCTTCAACC
This sequence comes from uncultured Coleofasciculus sp., assembly GCA_964574085.1. GTDB lineage: Bacteria > Cyanobacteriota > Cyanobacteriia > Cyanobacteriales > Coleofasciculaceae > Coleofasciculus. The sequence goes on along the minus strand of CAZNNK010000169.1, from coordinate 5,910 downwards.
TAATATAAATATCACTTTATAGTAAGTTTGTAGTAAGCGCTTTAGCGCTTATGGCACGCTTCGTGCCTACTACGAACGAAGCGAGATGTTTTAAAACTCGCAACACATTATACAAGTCATTTCCCGGATTAAGGATATAGAATAATCGAGACCAAGCGTACTGTGGTGTTTCTCGGTTCGCCAGTTTCAGGAAAATGAAATTACTGCCATTCGTGATCAGTCCATAAATTGGCGTGTCTGCTGTGGGATTAGCTAGCATATAGGCTAGGATTTGTGGCATACCTACCTCTAGTGAGAAGGCGGCTTGTTCAGATTCAATCACTGCAATCCACACCTGTTCCCCTAATGCTAAGACATCAATCTCTCCCCTAACTTTAATGTCACCATCATCAGCCGCAATTTCGACAGATTTTTCGGATTTTATATGGAATGGCGGTAAATAAAATCCCGCCAAATCGAGAAGAGGAGACAGGATGACCATTTTGACAGTGTTTTCTAGCAGCGGTGGATAGTTGAGTAAATGAATATAACTGCTTTTTACTCGGTCAAGGCGTTGCTTGTCTGAGTCGGTAATATCCGGTAAATCATCTTGCCATTCCCGAAAAAACTGATCATCTTCAATGAATGTAAGACCAAATTTAGTTTCCAGGTCATGTAAAGTAATCGTTCTTGCTGGAATTATTTGCACCATAACCCAAAATAGAATGTGAATATCAATTGTAGAGATGTTTCATGCAACACCTCTACGAATTTTTTGCAGAGGACAGCCAATCTTCGTTATTTGTCCTATCCTACTCAATCCGGGTTCCCACCCCTGTTATAATTGAGTCCGCGTAGGCGGACTTTGTTTGTGTAGCAGCGATTTTAATCGCCGTGGCAAAAAGGGGAAAACAACGGCTATCCATCTACATCTTCAGTATCCTCTGAATCGGGTTCAGGGAATTTCAAACTCGCCCAGGATAGCTGTTTAGGTTTCTCTTGCTTTGGCTTATCCCAAGCTTGTCTCAATTCGTGAACGTCTGATAAATCCTGTTTGATATCTTGAACCGTATTTTTCAGATGTCGCTGATAATGGGCGTGGTCAATCGCGTCTTCTCTAGAACGAGAACTGCTATTAAAGCATTTTTCCAGGCTTTCATAAATACCCCGTCGTGATTTAGTATGATATTGGCGTTCAGTGTCTAGAAGTTTTGCCATGAGTTCTAGGTGCATTTCATCCTCATCACAGATTTCTTCTAAGACTGTCCATTCATCGCTACCCAGGAGTTTACGTTCGGCGCTAGGGCGGGAATCTTGGAAGGGTTCGCCTGTAACTTCTTCATAGATGCGAGGTAAGCTATCGTCAAATTCATGCTTTTCTTCTAACCAGATACGGCGAATTTCACTAAGTTCCTCTGGAGTAATTAGAGTGATGTCGCGCATCTCTGGGGGCGCGGTATTCCGGACATGGGTTTGGGCTTCTAAAACTCGTCTTAACCAATGTTCCCGCCAGTATTTTGTATAGGGACCATGAATCGGTTTAACTGAGATTTCACCATCAACATTGCGTTCAAAGAGTTCAACTTTACCGTAAATACGCCGGAAGTCTCTCTTGTCGTGATCATCTTTAATATCCAAATCATTGCGAATATCCAGCAGAGGCTGCATCCACTCTTTCTCCTCATCATTTTGGATCATCGCTTCCATGGACTTATCTTGATTAACCATGGTGCAAACCCAACAGCCAAACCGGGAATCACCACAGCTAGGGGTTGAGGTATCAATAACCAAGGGACATTCATTATCGGCTGTTGCCCCCCGATACATGGAGAATAAGTCTTTGTTGTTATTACCCCAGGGATTTTGCCACTGCATCAAATAAAGCCAAACTTCATCAGTTCGCCAATCTTCAATGGGAAGGTAAATGAGAGAGTTAGGGCGACTGGGATTCGTATTTAAGCGATCGCGCACCCGCCACTCTCTATGTTTAGCCATATTTGCCGCCCGTTTGACACTTTCAGCTTTGCGAGTTCCCAAAACCAGAATCACCTCGCCATTCGTTCTAATCACTTCGCGGATGAAAGAGTCAGCCGGTTTGATTTTTAAGCGTTCCGTACACCATCTAAATCGATTTCTGGGGGCGGGATAGCCTTTGCCAATTAAACAGACCCAAAATGTATCTTGAATAGCCGGATACGTGAGATGAGGCTGGATCGGCATTCCTTGCTTTTGGGCAGCAATCTTCATCCGATCCAAAGATTTACGTACCCAAGCCGTAACAATGGGGTTTTCTACTAGCGTGTCATTCGTAATAACATGAATTGTTTTCGTGCGTTTTTCTGGGGGTAGGGCTGCGATCGCATTCCAGACTAGCTGCAATACAACTGTACTATCTTTCCCACCTGACCAGCCAATAACAAATGGTATATTATCCTCGCAATATAACTCTCGTATTTCTTGAGTGAGTTGTTCTATATCTTCCACTAACTCAGCCACAGTACGTGGTGGGAAGAGTGACATCTGTTGGTTATCTGTCATACCTGAAATCTCGTTAATGCTACTGTTATTGATTACTGATTAGGTTACAAACTTAGTTTGGCGATGCCATTGAAGTGCCTCAAGTCGGGGAAAGTATTCTTCAGAACTCGGCAATAATATAGTTTCGCCATGAAAATCCTTCATCGGTCTACTGTGTGGTGATTCCTCCTGCAAATCACTAGCGATTATGATTTTGTAGTTGTCATCTAGGCAAAACCAACCATGGTCAAATGCCCAATGATGATTCTTGCAGAGTGATAATCCATTGTCTATTTGACTATCATAAAACTCGGAAAAAGGTTTAATATGTGCGCCATCTACTATATTTTGAGTAAAGGTACGAGTAATTTTGAGTCTACAGAAGGCACATTTATAATCATAGATATGCACTACCGTTTTCCGAAAAATAGCATCTCTAAATAGAGACTTCCTTAAATAAAATTTTGGTTGTTTCTCCGATTGGGTAGAACTGCTGCTTTGTTCAACTTCCTCTTCTTCTTGACTACTATCTTGAAATGCTTGATTAATTTTGAGAATCTCCTCTAATGCTTTTCCTTGGGATGAAAACCAAGCGGCGACAAGGGCATCAACTAATTCTTGTCGATGATTCTGGTCTTGGATTAGCTCAAAAAGTTTATCATCTAGATAGGCATAATCAACATCACGTCTTAATGTGTTGATTGTTTGCGGACGACCTCCCTCGTAAGCCGCACTAAATTGCAGATGCCAAAATTTACCTTCGCTATTCTTTAAATGAAAGAAGGGTAAAGCAAAATCACTATTTTTAAACGCTTCAGCGTTCAGCAAATTCCAATATTTTTGAAATGTGTCAATTAATTCGTCTGAAATTGAAATTTTATTATCCTGGATTAATCCTTGGGCAATTAAATCAATGACAGACAACAACAGTACAGGTTGATTTAGGGCTTTGCCTCCTCGTTGTTTATTCTTATATACATTGATTTTAGGGAAGCAATCGCAGTAGAAAGCAAGCGTTCGCCGAGTTTCTGATTGCTGTCCTTGACTCATCTGTGCCTCCTGACTCAATCATTTGTCTGTGATCACCTTTTTATTCTGTAGCTAAAAATTAATTAACCTGGACTAAGTTAAGCTGGATATAAATAGTGGTGATCATTTTAATCTCATCCAATCTTCTAACTCCGTCCAAATCTTGCCACTACAGGCGATATAAGCAACTTGTTCATTGGTTCTAGCATCCAAAACTTGCCCACCTGTCCAGTTCCCCCCACCTAACTCATACTCCAGAATGTATCCTTGACAGATTTGAGAGGCTTCCTCAAGGGAATGAACAGGTAATTTTAGAGTAGGGACGCCAATATCCTCAGTCTGTCTAAAGTCCGGATTCCCACAAGCCGAGAGAATCACGATAAATTGGTCTGTATTCCGTCGAATAAACCGTTGTTTTTGCTGGTCTTGTTGACGACTATTCTCCCTCCCGACTAAACCACTAGAATTTTCTAACTCTTCCTCCTGTGAGGTTAACGGTAAACCCAAATACCCTTTCAAATAAGCCACCATCCGCCCTATACTGGTTCGCGATCGCGAAATCTGACCCTTGACCATAATCCGCCCCTCCCAATCGGGATTAGAACGCGACCAGTCAATCTGTCGCAATTCCTGCAACCGTTCCTCCCAGCTATGGGGATAAACCGAGAGTAACACTGACCCTACCGCCCCCAATCCCAAAAGTGCGATCGCATGACTATGAACATAATCCTGTCGCATCTCCCTGGCGCTTACAGTCCGTTGTCTCACCGCCTCCCAATCTGGAATACAATAACTCACCGCTTGCCAATACCGGATTGCCAAATCAATCTGCTGTTCTAATTCAGCCGTTTGCCAATCCGCCAATAGCATAGACGTAGCATTATAGAGGGTATGCAGCGTAAATAGCTTCCCCGATCGCACAGGTAATGTCCGATGTTCCCTATCTATTAGGCTGCGGAACACATTAATATTTCTAATCACTGCTTTGACCACAGTTGCTTGGGGATGGCGATGATCATAGAGAATCGCCAGCGAAGCATCGGGATGAACCCCATAACGGTTGAGATCCAAAAACATCTGCTGGGAATAGCGCAAGCCAATATCCAACACTAAAATAACCGCCACCGTCTCATACCCCAGCGCCGGATTCTGCTTCAACGCCCACTCAAACGCCGCGCAGCGATGTTGTCCATCGGTAATCTGAAACCGCGCATCCATGGGAACTCGTAAACGCCCCATTTTTCGCCCTTCTTTCTCAGTACCAATCGGTTCAAAATTAATATCAGCATCAATCGCGGCGGTAATCGCGGAAACGGTGTAATTATCAGGATTATTCAGAATATAGTTAGCAATATCTGGAACTCGTTTCGGATTTAGCGATCGCGCCACTCTCTGATCCGGCGGATTTTCCTTATCCTCCCTCCCAAACAGCTTAGGAATAAATCGTACTGGACATATCGACACATAATATTCCCGTCCCGCTTGAATCCCGCGAATGGCGGGTAAAACATACTCGAAGGAAGGAATCAGTCCTTGGTCATTGGTCATTCGTCCTTTGTCCTTGGTCATTCGTTTCCGATACGCCTCGATAGAATTTTGGGTCAGGGCGGGTTTTGTTGTTCATTTATCGGTCACAAGCTAGCGCTAGTTCCTAAACCCGCCCCTACACGCCCTCACAGGTATTTCGTTGATGCATTAGAGATAGTCCTCTGGTGATCCAAAGATGACTCAGGAATACCCCCCTAACCTCAGTATGGCACAAAATTAGTTTTTAAAAACCTATTTGACATAAAAATATTAAATTAGTTATTTTTAAAAACAGACTAAAATATTATAAAACCGATGAGTAGCCCCGACAAGCCCAAAGCAGACATCGCCAGCCAAATCCTGGAACAAGACAGCCAGGATCGACAGGCGTTAGCCCTGCTATTGGATCGCCATTTAGCCAGAAGCGATCGCCTCCTCGTCCAAAAAACCCAGATGGGGAGTACCGAAGCCTTTATCGGGTCTGTCACCCTAGAATGGTTAGATAGCCGCGTTCGCTTCGCCTCCCAACTCCCCCTATTCCGGCAAAAATTCGACCCCCAAACCGATAACGTCATCCGGGATGAAGAAACCGTCGATGAAATCCTGCAACGTCCCCTCGACTGGTCCCGCCAAGCCCCCCTCACCCAATACCTCGCCGCCCGCCAAGCCCACAAATTCCCCGCCGTTCTCGTCGTTCACAGCCCCACCTGGGTAGACAATCCCAAAGCCAAGGAATGGGATAAACAAGGACGCGCCCGCCAATCCGCCGCCGATTTCATTCCCCTCGACCAAAACCAAACCGTCGGACTCCTGGATGTCTCCCCCGCCGTATCCATCTTCGCCCTCGATGGTCAACAC
>CAZNNK010000168.1:0-9605 GCA_964574085.1 uncultured Coleofasciculus sp. | reverse complement strand
CCCCTGCTTCCCCTGCTTCCCCTGCTCCCCCTGCTTCCCCTGCTCCCCCTGCTCCTCCACTTCCAGAAACCCGCCAATCAATCCAACCCGGAGCAGAATTCAACGCCTCACCTGGAGTTGGGGGTAATCCACCTCGCCCAACCACAACAAAGCTATTATTTCGCGCTTGAGAGGAGCAAGTTTGGGCAATTTGATTGCTAGAATCAGTCAGCGTTGTAGGTAACTCTGCTAATCCTTGGGCTGGATCAATGCCTCGGATATCAATTTCTACAATCCCACTAAACTCAGCACCTAACTCCGAAGTAGCCGTGATATCACTTAATCGGGTTAATTTATCCCGAAACTGAATACCGAAAATACCTTGAGCGGTAACACTGACTCGACCACCAAAACCTTTTTCGGCATTAGCCGTAATGTCGCTATTTTCTTCAGGTACAGCCACTAAAGTATCAGTATTAATCGTGATATTACCGCCATCCGCATTATCGGCATCTGTACTAATTCGACTCCCACGGCGTAATAAAATAGTCTGTGCTTGCAGATTAATATTTGCGCCGCCACCGGATGCCGTTGTGCCATCAATACTGCTTTGATTGTCAAGGGCGATCGCGTCGGCTACAACATTAATGTTCCCCGCCTGTCCCGAACCCAAGGCTTGCAGATTTAAGGTTCCGCCCTTGTCCAGAATTAATTCTCCCACATTCAGATTTAATGACCCTCCATTCGCCGTCGCATTGGGATTAATCACACGAGATGCAATCCCGACAGAGGTTTGAATTTGACTGTTAAATTCATCTTGACCCTGATTGCCAATCACCTCGACGCGATCGGCATTAATCGTGATACTTCCCGCATCGCCTCTGCCTAACGATGCTGTGGTAATCACGCCTCCATCTCGGAGAGTGAGTACAGGAGTAGAAATCATCATACTCCCTCCCCGATTCGCCGCATTCGCATCAGCTGAAATGAAACTCGGACCCCGACTCCCATTTGCATTTGCCAAAACACCAGAAATTCCCTCAATTGTGATTGATTCTGTCGCGTTAATCGTTAAATTTCCTCCGGGTCCTCCGGTTGTATTTAAGGGTTGGTTGCCAATCACTGCACCACTGGATAAACTAATGCCACTTCCTCCAGCAATTCTTAACCGTTTCGTGTCAATCGTAATGTCCCCAGCTTGACCATTAATGCCGCCTGCGGTAGAACCAATTAAAGTAGCGACAGGACTACCATCAGGAGTACGCAGCACGTCTACCGATTCCGACGCTTTCAGGTAAATATCCCCCGATGCACCGCGATCGCGAGTCACGCTAATCAACGCCGCACCATCACGCACGGTTAAACGTTCTCCCTCAAAGAAAATATCTCCTCCTGTACCCCTACTGCCTGCAATTGTGCCACTGTTCATGACAGAACCGACTAAATCGAAAACCCCAGCACGGATCATTATATTTCCAGCGTTGCCTGTACCCGACGTAGGGCTACCAAAAACACCTCCATTCTCGACCAACAATTTGCCTGTATCAATCGTGATAGTTCCGGCATCTCCAATACCCGTTGTGCCAGTTATTAGTAAAATTTGGGGGTCAAACGGGTCGATCACTCCAAACTGTAAATACTGACCCACAAACAGTCGATAACGATCTGCTCCAATTCCCCTCATTTCTACAGAATCAATCGCGTGGATATTGACCGCACCACCCGCACCATTTCCGAGTGTCAGCGTAGAGATTTGGGAACCCCCGTAAACCTGAAATGTTTTAGCATTAATATCAATACTCTGACCGTCCCGATTTCCCAAGGTTAAGGCATAGATTTTACCCCCATTGAGACTGACCGTTTCGCCGCTAATCTCTACGCTACCACCTCCCTCTCCCGTCGTATTGAGCATGGCTCCGTTTGATAGTTCAATCGTGCCGAAACGAGGACTATTGTCATAGTTTAAACCCAGTCCCTCAGCCGTGGATGTCAACCCCACAAACCCAGCATTAGCAACACTACTTAGGATAAGTTGTCCCCCATTTGCAGTTAAATTTCCCCCATTGAGAACAATATCACCGCCAATTAAGGCTAAGGTTTTACCCGGTTGTACGGCTAACCCGACGTTATCGGCAATGGGAATATCTTCAGGAATTGTAGGCAAATTGAGGTTGGCTGGTGTCAATGCCGTTGATTGATTAGTAATACGTCCAGGATTTGACCCAAACTGTAAACCAATGGGAGTATTAATCGTCAGTAGGGGCGGCGCTTGGGGATTGGTGGCACTAAAAAAACTCCCATCCGCTAATTTAATACTATTCGCTGTTGACGCAATAAACGAACCCCCGATAGTTAACTGAGCATTATCTCCAAAAATAATTCCACTAGGATTAATCAGAAATAGATCAGCGTCAGCGTTAGCCTTGATTATGCCATCAATCGTGGATATTTCTCCCCCAGTAACTCGCGTTAGGATCGTCTGTATATCCTGAACATGATTAAAATAGGCAGTTTGTCCGGTATCTACCGAAAACTGCTCAAAACTGTGAAATAAATTACTCCCTGATGCCGTACCCCCCGTAATCGTAATGGTACTGCCATTGGGGGTAACGACAGAATTATTGAGCAAGGTTCCATCTGGCACAATTTGCGCTTGCACGCTGAAGCTGGAGACTAACCAACAAGAGGTGATCGATGTCAGCGTGGCACAAGCACGGAACGCGATCGCGCCAAAATCAGTTGAATAAAACGTCATGGACTGTTTATCGGTTACATCTGAGGATTCGGTAGATTCACCTCAAACAAACCGATCATTCCTTTCCGGGGAATGAATAGGCTAAAAATTCTGTTCGTAGCGTTCATTATTATATCAAATCCGCTTGGATAGCCGTCTTCTCTTTGCTGAAAACAAAAAACAACAGCCTCTAGGGACACTGTAGGTTGGGTTGAAGCATGAAACCCAACATCCGCAACGCTTCCAGGGAATAACGCGACCATTTCAACAAGATTGGTGCTGTCCCTGACATACTCCCTTTATCCATTATTTTGCAACCATTGTTGCAAATCATCTGGGGTGGAAAAGTCCAGCAGAGCGTCTCCGAGGTTTTCTAATTGCTTTAAAGTCAACGCCTCGATTTGTACTTGTATCTCAGGGGAAATTTGTTCCAAGCGACGATTTAATAGACGCAGGATAATTGCTCTCTCTCCTTCTTGGCGACCTTCTTGGCGACCTTCTTGGCGACCTTCTTGGCGACCTTCTTCTTTAGCTTCTTGATAAAAACGGGTTTGTTGAGCCTCAGCAACAATCTCTAACATCGCGATAATCTCCTCCCGAGTCAACTGCGGAAACTTATAAACCATTGTAATGATGATTAACTCTATTATTAACCCTGGCGGCAAATCAGGATCGCTTTGTGCTTGTTCAAGTAACTGCTTTGCCAAGTTGGGTGCATTGTTGGGGGAAGCTACAATCAATTGCAGCAGACCGAGACTCAAGGGTCGGTTCTCTTGGTTACTCAATTCATTCAAGTAGAAACGCCGCACTTGTGGGCTATTGAGTAATGCCCGATACAAATGGGTTTGGATGGGTTCTAAACTCCGACGGGGGAAGAGAACCACCGCTTGCCAATCGGCTATAGTTGGATTTTGTTCCAAGTACATAAAAATTTCTGCAAATAGCCGATGGTACAGTAAGGGATCATCTTGGAACTGAAATTCAGCGAAGAAAACGGGTAAATTTGGTTTATCTGGGGGCGGTAAAAACACCCCGTCAATACGGTGAGCCTGACATCCTTCATTTTCATAATTTTTGCCCTTGAATAACTTAAAAAGCTGTCTCGTCCAAGAAGAGACAGCTTAATCGGGTACAATCCAACCGAGCGTAGGGGCGATTCATAAATCGCCCCCACACCATCAGCGATTAGTAATCGAAATCGCCCATACCAGCGCCAGCGCCAGCGCCAGCACCTTCCTTGGGTTCAGGCTTGTCAACCACGATACATTCAGTGGTCAATACCATACCCGCGATTGATGCAGCATTTTGCAGGGCGGAACGAGTCACCTTGGCGGGGTCAACGATACCCGCTTCAAACATGTCAACGAACTCATTCGTCGCCGCGTTGTAGCCAACGTTGAAGTCTTTCTCTTTCACCCGCTCAGCGATAACCGCACCGTTTTGACCTGCATTCTCAGCAATCCGCTTCAGGGGTGCAGCTAGCGCACGGGACACAATCATCGCCCCAATCAGCGCTTCACCGGTCAGGTTTTCATTTGCCCACGATTCCAATGTCGGAGTCAGGTGAGCCAGAGTCGTACCACCACCAGGAACAATCCCTTCTTCTACCGCCGCTTTAGTCGCGTTAATCGCGTCTTCTAAGCGCAGCTTGCGGTCTTTCATTTCGGTTTCGGTAGCCGCCCCGACTTTGACCACAGCAACGCCACCGGACAGCTTCGCCAAGCGTTCTTGCAGTTTCTCCTTGTCGTAAGAGGAATCCGATTCTTCAATCTGACGACGGATTTGCTCACAACGAGCTTTAACACCGGCTTCGTTGCCTTCAGCCACAATCGTGGTATTGTCTTTGGTGATAGTAATCCGACGCGCTTTACCCAGCATTTCTAGCTTGGTGTTTTCCAGCTTTAGACCCGCGTCTTCGGTGATAAGTTGACCCCCAGTCAAGACCGCGATATCTTCCAGCATCGCTTTACGGCGATCGCCAAATCCGGGCGCTTTAACGGCTGCAACGTTCAGCACACCGCGTAGACGGTTGACCACCAGAGTCGCCAGGGCTTCTTTTTCAATGTCTTCAGCCAGAATCAGCAGCGGACGACTTGCACGCGCCACTTGCTCCAGTACAGGGACTAAATCCTGAACCAGGGTGATTTTCTTGTCAGTAATCAGGATGAAGGGTTCTTCCAGAATCGCTTCCATCCGCTCCATGTCGGTAGCGAAGTAGGGCGAAATATAACCCTTGTCAAAGCGCATCCCTTCAGTGATTTCTAATTCGGTGGTCATGGATTTCCCTTCTTCCAAGGAAATCACGCCTTCTTTGCCCACCTTATCCATTGCTTCGGCAATCATCTGACCGACTTCTTCATCGTTTCCAGCCGAGATGGAACCAACTTGTGCAATGGCTTTAGATTCTTCTACAGGACGGGAATGCTCGGCAATTTTATCGACCAAGAAGGCAATGGCTTTATCAATCCCCCGCTTCAGGGCGATCGCATTCGCCCCAGCCGCAACGTTCCGCAAGCCCTCTTTAACCATGGCATGAGCCAACACGGTAGCGGTTGTGGTTCCGTCACCAGCTGCATCATTGGTTTTAGAGGCAGCTTGGCGAATCAAGGAAACACCCGTGTTTTCAACGTGATCTTCTAATTCGATTTCTTTAGCAATGGTCACCCCGTCATTAACAATTTGGGGAGCGCCAAACTTTTTCTCCAGAACCACGTTGCGACCTTTGGGTCCAAGGGTAACGGCAACGGATTCTGCCAGAATATCCATACCCTTTTCCAGGGCACGACGAGCATTTTCGTTGTAAATGATGCGCTTAGCCATAGATTTCCGTGATGTTGAGTCGAGAGAGGTGAACAGTGAATTGTTACTAATTGTTATAAGGCGAGTCATTCAGGAGAGTGACCAGATCTTTGGCTTGGTGTACTCCTGAACGTTTAGTGATCACGACTAGGAAACGACAGCGAGGATGTCTTTTTCTGAAAGCAGAACATACTCTTCGTTGCCTAACTTGATATCAGTACCGGCATACTTGGAGTAGAGAACTTTGTCGCCGACTTTGACTTCCAATTCTGAGCGAGAGCCATCATCGTTGCGCTTGCCAGGACCGGTGGCGACAATTTCCCCAATTTGAGGCTTCTCTTTCGCGTTGTCGGGTAACAAGATGCCACCCGCTGTTTTTTCTTCCGGGGCACTGACCTTGAGAAAAACGCGATCGCCTAACGGCTTGACTGTAGAAACACTCAGAGATACGGCTGCCATTGAATTCCCTCCTAATTAGCGTAGTTTAGTCTCACTTAGCACTTTCTGCTGTCGAGTGATTAGCACTCTCTGCTTCTGAGTGCTAATGTACTCAACTAAGGCATGAAACTGCAATCAATTTCCCGGTACGGGTTCCCGAACTAAAGGATGGGGGTTTGGGTGTGGGGTGTCGGGGGAGCTGGGGGAGCTGGGGGAGCTGGGGAAGTAGAGACGTAGCATGCTACGTCTGTGCCATAGCATGTCTGGGACACTCAAGACGGTTAGTGAAGCGCTACTCTACAGGATATATGGGAATTTTTAGTGGGTAAGACGATGAAGAAAAATAGAGCATCAGACAAAACACTGTTAGCAAAAAATGTACATAGTCTGGGATTGAATCAAATTCAACGCCATGTTTTGCTATGCGCTGACCAGACGAAACCCAAGTGCTGCTCTAAACAAGCGGGTCTTGATTCCTGGAATTACTTAAAAACCCGTCTGAAACAACTTAAGCTGGATCAACCCACTCCGGAGCGACCAAGCTGCATCTTCCGTACTAAAGCCAACTGTCTGCGCGTCTGTGCCAGTGGTCCAATTCTGGTGGTTTATCCGGACGGTGTTTGGTATCGTAACGCGACGCCAGAGGTGATCGAACGCATTATTCAAGAGCATCTCATTGGCAACCAAATTGTGGAAGACTATGCTTTTTTGGTTCATCCTCTCCCAGAAACTGATCAGTCTCCTCTCTCCGACGCCGCAGGGGTTAAAAAAGCCGACAGTCAATCCCAATTGCCGATAACGTCTGCAAAACTTGCCAGTGTAGATCAACCGAAAAGCCTTTGGAGTAAGATTGTCCAGCGATTCGGGAAAGGCTAGTGCAGCATAGGCAAATACTTGAGCCGCTCGTTCTCATGGAGCAGCAGCGCCAGGAGGCTGTGACCTGTTGCTTTGTATGAATTCTTGCCTATTTAGTTTTTGGGTTCGCTAGACTAACATAGGACGAGATATATCTAGAGTTCATTATTGCCGGACACAGCGCGATCGCTCGCGTCAGCAAACACAGGCTATAACATTGACAGCTAATCCTTGGACTCAGCAAGTATCCTTACCGTAGCTGTTGAGTTAGCCGCTCAGTAGTATTCGGCTAGCAGGTGTGGAGCAAGACCAACGAAATTTTTACATAAACTTCCGAATGACCAGTATCAACCTATGAAAGACAACGGTGTCAGAACTAACAAGCAACTGCTGCTGATTGACGATGACCCTAATCTGATTTTGCTCGTTAAGGACTACCTAGAGTTTCGCGGGTATGAAGTGATCACGGCGGAAAATGGTCGAGAGGCGCTGGACGTTCTCACTCAAGACATTCCTGACATGATCATTTGTGATGTGATGATGCCAGAGATGGATGGCTATGCTCTCGTTGAGTATGTTCGCCAAGATCCGCGCATGAACTGGGTTCCTGTCCTATTTCTCTCTGCTAAAGGACAAAGCAATGATCGGGTGAAGGGACTCAACACTGGCGCTGATGTTTATATGGTTAAACCCTTTGAGCCAGAAGAATTGGTTGCTCAAGTTGAATCGTCTCTGAGACAGGCTAGCCGCTTAACCACTCGCCCTCAAACGCCTGGAGGAGAGCCACCGTCTAACCTTAAGGTTCCTGCCAATGTGGAATTGACACCAACGGAACTGAAGGTGGTACAGTTTGTGGCACGCGGGTTGGCAAATCGGGAAATTGCTAAGGAGCTTAAGGTGAGCCAGCGCACGATTGAAAGCCATGTGTCTAATATGCTGGGCAAAACCGGATTACATAATCGTACTGAATTAGCGCGTTGGGCGATTGAAAGTTGTCAAGTTTAGTTGTCACATTGGTCATTGGTTGACTCCCCCAGCTTTCAGACGTGCCATGGCACGTCTCTACAAGTTCCCCCAGCTCCCCTTAGTTCCATTTTGTGATTCATAGTTCGTTACAATTAAAACGATGAATCAAGGACAAATGACAAAGGACAAAGGACAAAGGACAAATGACCGATGGCTGAACTTCCTCAAACCTTAGACGAAGCGATCGTTCAAGCTCGCGAAGCGACACAAGCTGCCCTCAATGATGGATACACTCGCCTGCAAGTCGAGTTAGTTTTTCCAGAGATTGCCCTGCAAGCCCAATCCATTGCATGGCAATTTACCCCGATCTTTGAACAGTATGGTTCAGGGCTAAAGGTTCTCTTTCCGGATGCTGGGGCGGCGGCACTCGCCCGTCGAGACTGGGGAGAAACCCCGTTTAAAGTAACAGACATTGGTACCAGTCGATCCCCTGTCGAAAGTAGGATTCAACCAGAGGATGAGGCGTTTTTGATTGTGTCCCCTTCGGCGGTGGAAGTAAGTCAAGTGGAAAAACTCTGCAATTTGGCAGGCGATCGCCCCTGTGTCTTACTCACTCCTCAGCTTGAAGATCTGAAAGTGGTGGGTATTGGCTATGCCGCCCGTCAACTCCGGGAGCGGTTTCTCAGTACCCTAACTTCTTGTTACTACGTCCAACCTCTGGATGGGGCGGCTCTACTTCGAGTTTATCCGGGACTATGGCAAATCTGGCTGGAAAAGGAAAATGCTTATCAGCTTATTGCTGAAGAACCGCAAAAACCTGTAGGAGATGCCGTAGAACTGATTATTGCTAAAGTAACAGGTAGCGGTGACTCAGAAGACGCGCCTGCCCCCAAAAAAGGAGGGTTTCTCTCTACATTACAGAGCTTTTTAGACGCATTGAGTCGTTAACTGATGGTGGGGGTTTGGGGGAGGCGATAAGTTCCGCACTCTAATCTCTGATTGAGTGCCGGGATACATGGACATCCCCCAAGTAAATTTTATTGGTCAATCCCGATAAAATTTACAAACTATCCTGATGTTGTTACTGGAAATATTATATAATAGTAACAGGAGGTGAAAGCAATGCGACATCAAGCTGTCAAGGTGAGGCTATACCCGACAACTGAACAACAAGAAATACTAGCTCAACACTTTGGCTGTAGCCGTTGGTGGTGGAATCATGCGCTCAATCTGTGCATTGAAACCTACCAGGCGACGGGTAAGGGCTTGAGTCAGTCCGCATTGAATGCTTTTTTACCCAAACTCAAAAAACAAGCTTGTACTGAATGGTTATCTGAGTGCTATTCTCAAGTATTACAGGCTACTACGCTCAACCTGGTGACTGCCTACCGTAACTTCTTTGAGGGTAGGTCTAGATATCCAAGGTTCAAGGCTAAAAAGAATAAGCAATCTATTCAGTATCCCCAAAAGGTTAAGGTCGTTGATGAGTGTCTCAAGTTTCCCGGTCGTGTTGGCATGGTGAAAGCTAAAATACACCGACCAATCGAAGGAACGATTAAGACGGTAACGGTTAGCATGACCCCATCGGGGAGATATTTTGCGTCCGTCTTGACTGAGGTAGAAGGGGATAACCCACCGACTAACACTCTTGCAAGTCGAAGTAATGGTAAAGTCGCTGGAATTGATTTAGGGTTAAAGGACTTTGCTATTGTCAATGATGGGTGCAAAACCTCTAAATACGCTAATCCCAAACATTTAGCCAAACATGAGCGTAACCTCAAGCGCAAGCAACGGAAATTAGACAGAAAGGAGAAAGGAAGCAAGTCACGAAATA
>CAZNNK010000167.1:0-9633 GCA_964574085.1 uncultured Coleofasciculus sp. | reverse complement strand
AAGGAACATAAGGTAGCTGCTTTTAAGGAGCTTGTTAACTGGTTAGTTATTAGATAAACCCCCGAACAGGGCAGCAACACCTAAAAAAATCCGAGTTATCATTAATTTCAAATTAAACTTTTTATGACTTTTTAGAGACGTTCCGCCGGAACGTCTCTAATTCTGGTGAAGGCTGTGGTTACACCAAGTTGTGTTCTAAGCGCCTTCCACCGCAAGCTGCTTTGACAGATAACCCAATTCTTCCAGTTTTTGCAGCACTTTGGCGACACTCTCCGATAACTCTTCGAGATCAGTGCGGCATTCCACTTCGGGGTTGAGTGGTGGTTCGTAAGGATCGTCAATTCCAGTAAATCCTAGAATTTCTCCAGCGCGGGCGCGTTTATATAATCCCTTGACATCTCGTTCTTCACAAGTTGCCAGAGGAGCATTAACGTAAACTTCGATAAAATCACCAATTCTTTGGCGTACCTCTTCTCGAATTTCCCGGTAGGGTGAGATAGCCGATACCAAAACGATTACACCATTGCGGGTCAGTAGGTGAGAGACAAAACCGATACGACGGATATTCTCGTCGCGGTCTTCTTTGCTAAAGCCCAAGCCTTTGGTGAGATTCTGACGAACGATGTCGCCGTCTAAGACTTCTAGCTTACACTCCTTCTCTTGCAAGGTTTTGGCTAATGCTTGGGTAATCGTGGTTTTACCCGCACCACTTAGACCCGTAAACCATATTGTTACACCGCGCTGATTCATGATTATTTCTGTCGCTATCCTCAAGCCAACTTTGATACTCATCCGGCTAAAAGTGCGGATGATTCTTGGGCTGATCTTGCCTCCGGTTAGCTATCAACAAGTGATCAGTTCCCGTTACATAAGACCTCTTAGGTCGAGAGCATACCCAACACATTTTTACTGTATACCAGTTTTGAGTGGGTGTCATCCGCCAGAAACGGACTGGCGAATAAATTCGTTCATGCTCAGCTTCGCTCGGTTCATTCCCAGCAATTTACAATCGCTCGGCGCATATTGCTGCACCAATTAGCCCAACCTGGGAGTTCATCACAATATGAACCGGAACGTTTTCCAGCAGGGGACTGACTCGACCTTTTTCCGTAAAGGTTCGCAAGAAAGTACCGTCCTGCATCAAGGGCAAAATCTTAGCCGCAATCCCGCCAGCAATATATAACCCCCCGTAGGGTAAGAGTTTGAGCGCCAGATTCCCGGCTTCTGCACCGTAAGCTTCCACAAACATTTTTAAAGTCTGTTCACTGAGATGATCGCTCTTGTGCAGTGCTGCTTTAGAAATCTCCGCCGCCGGATCAACGCTTTTCTCACTGCGTCCCATTTCCCGTTCCCAGGTTCTGACGACTTGGGCGATATCTGGGGATTCATGGGCAAATTGCCGATCGCGCAGAAATTGGTAAACGGCGACAATTCCTTGACCGGAAACGACTCGTTCGGCGGAAATGCGCTGAATATCGTACTTCTCGCGTAAATATTGTAAAAGTTGGAACTCCAGTTCAGTGCGGGGAGCAAAATCCCCATGTCCGCCTTCGGACGCAAAAACCTGATACCTGTCCTGGTTCTGAATCAAAAATCCTTGTCCTAACCCTGTACCTGCACCAATGACGGCAATTGGCGCATCCGATTGAGGATTAACCTGTTGCAGCGTACATAAATCATCCGCCTCTAAACCGAGAATCCCGTAGCCAACCGCCGCAAAATCATTGAGCAGAGTGATTTTAGCGATCGCGAGTTCTTCCTCTAAGCGTCTGGCGTCCAGTACCCACGCCAAATTGGTCAAGTTAGAGGTATCGTTTACCACAGGACCTGCGATCGCAAAACAGGCTTTGGCGATGGTCAGTTTCCGTTGTAGCTTTTGTCCCGCTTCCGATACAAATGTCTGGACAATCGGTACTAAGTCAGGGAAATCACGGCTAGGATAACGGGCTTCATGGAGAACTGACAACGATTCCGACTCTGAATTCTCCACCAGTCGCAAAATCGTTTTCGTCCCGCCGATATCTCCTGCTAGGATTAATGTCATAGAATTTTAACTTTAATGAAATCGAATCACGTCTTCAGTTTGACTGAGGTGGGAAGTATCCCCATTGAGTTCCATCACCCATTTTTCCTCATGACGCACGAGTTTGACTAAACAGCATAACGCCGCATTCACTTCGGGTTGACCTGGAATTAATCCCCAGGTTGCACCGACGACTGAGGCACCATGACCCACTAATAAGATATCCTCGGCGAATTCTTTGGTCAGCAGGTGTGCTGTTTGAGCGGTGCGTTCTAGCACTTTCTCATTTGTTTCTGGATACTGAGGGATGACGCGGGAGGTATAACCCGAATCAATAGGGGGAAAACGCTGTTGTAATTCCTCAACAGACAGTCGTTCTGGCTCTGTTCTCATCCATTCCGGATTCAGCCATTCACTCAAACCCGCCTCCATCTTAATGGGTAAGTCCAGACTCTGAGCAATTTGGTTGGCGGTTTGTACCGTTCGCAAAAACGGTGAGGCAAAAATATGCTTAATCGTCTCTCCCTTTAACCGTTGACCTAATTCCCGCGCTTGAACGACGCCATCGTCCGATAAGGGGGGATCATAAGGATGTTCGGCTGTGTTGAACCAGTCAGGGTTAACAAAGTCGAGGCGATTTCCGTGTCGGGCAATCCAGAGGGTTTGAGTCATTCGTTTATGTCCTTCGTCATTTGTCATTTGTCATTCGTCAGGCAATAGGCAATAGGCAATAGGCAATAGGCAATAGGTAAGGTAGAGTTTTGTAGTTAACTTCCCCTGCTCCCCCTGCTTCCCCTGCTTCCCCTGCTTCCAGACGTAGCATGCTACGTCTCTACATTGCTCCCCTAGCTCCCCCTGCTCTAGATGGACGGCTTTTGGTTAAGATATGTTACAATATTTAACGAAGTGTTAGCTCATGTCAGATATAACGTATGCAATAAGCACAGGAAAAAACAAATCGGATAGATAGCCAATTCTAAATCTGGGTTATGGATGGGGGCTTTGACTCACCCAGTCATACATACATATTTCGAGTTTTCTAATCAATCTATTCCCCCTATTGAAATAAAATTTAACATCTCTCTCATAGAGAAACGTTCACCCCAAGCTGAGGTGAACCCTCCTGAACAGGAGCCGATTTACTTGAACTCCACTCATACTATAGCGATCGCTATGAAAACTGCTCAGACCTCTACAGATCTTGTCCGGACTTACCTCCAAGAAATTGGTCGTGTACCCCTGTTGACCCACGAGCAAGAGATATTATATGGAAAACAAGTCCAGCGTTTAAATGCCTTAGAGCAAACCAAAGAATCGCTGTTTGAAGAACTAGGTTACGAACCAACGCTGTGTGAGTGGGCAAAAGCCTCGTCCCTATCGGAAGCCGAGTTACAATCATGTATTCAGGCGGGTCAAGTCGCTAAGCGCAAAATGGTAGAAGCCAATTTACGTCTGGTGGTTTCCGTCGCCAAGAAATATATCAAGCGTAATGTAGACCTGCTGGACTTGATTCAGGAGGGTACGATTGGCATGCAACGGGGTGTAGAAAAATTTGACCCAACCAAAGGGTATCGTTTTTCCACCTACGCCTACTGGTGGATTCGCCAAGCGATTACCCGGGCGATCGCGGAAAAAGGACGAACGATTCGCTTACCCATCCACATTACCGAAAAGCTGAACAAAATCAAAAAAGCCCAGCGCCAACTCTCCCAGAAGCTAGGGCGTGCCGCCACTATTTCGGAATTGGCGACAGAATTAGACCTCACCCCAAAACAAGTGCGGGACTACCTGGAGAAAGCCCGTCAACCTCTGTCATTAGATCTACGAGTCGGCGATAATCAAGATACGGAACTCGGAGAACTGCTGGAAGACAGCGGACCTTCGCCAGAAGATTTTGCCACCTATTCAGCCATGCAAGTCGATCTGGAGAAGCTAATGGCGGATTTGAGCGAGCAGCAACGTGAAGTGTTAATGCTACGCTTTGGTCTAGTCGATGGTCAACCCATGACACTCGCCAAGATTGGCGATCAACTCAAAATCAGCCGGGAACGAGTTCGTCAAATTGAACGGGAAGCGCTGTCTAAGCTTCGCAAGCGCCAAGCCGACATGCGCGAATATATTGCGGTGAGTTAGTCATTTGTCATTCGTCATTGATCATTTGTCTTTCAAAACTCAAAAGACTTCGTTGAAGCCGAGGACTCCCGCGAACTCGTTGAGCAAACGTCATCGATAGGAAATACCACCATTGGGACGAAATCAACGATCGGCAGACTCTTTCACTGGGCTGCCGATTTCATCTGTAAAAAATCAGCGACAAACTCTCTTAACCTGGTACGCTAAAGCCCGTCGAGACTTGCCTTGGCGAGATAGCACCGATCCTTATGCGATCTGGATTTCGGAAATTATGTTGCAGCAAACTCAGGTGAAAACGGTTATCCCTTATTATCACCGTTGGTTGGCTGAATTTCCCACCATCGAAACCCTAGCGACAGCGGATTTACAACAGGTGCTTCTGGTTTGGCAGGGATTAGGATATTACAGTAGAGCCAGAAATCTTCACAAAGCAGCTCAACAAATCATGCAGGACTACGGGGGTATTTTCCCCCGCCAACTGAGTGAGATTTTAGCATTACCCGGAATTGGTCGAACCACCGCTGGTGGAATACTCAGCGCCGCTTTTAATCAACCTGTGCCAATTCTGGATGGGAATGTGAAGCGAATTCTAGCACGATTGGTGGCGTTACCTGTACCCCCTGCTAAAGCAACGAAACAGCTTTGGCAGCTTTCGGAAACCTTGCTTGATCCCGAACATCCTGGCGCTTTTAATCAGGCGTTAATGGATTTAGGGGCAACTCTCTGTACTCCCAAAAACCCTGATTGTTCCCATTGTCCTTGGCAGAGTCACTGTCAGGCGTACAATCTAGGTGTTGCATCTAAGTTACCCATGCGTGAAGCCTCTACCCCCTTACCTCACAAAATCATTGGTGTTGCTGTAATTTGGAATGACCAAGGACAAATTTTAATTGACCGCCGCCCTGCTCAAGGGTTATTAGGTGGATTATGGGAGTTTCCTGGCGGCAAAATTGAGCCGGATGAAACCGTGGCAGACTGTATTCAGCGGGAAATTCGGGAAGAATTGGGAATCGAGATCGAAGTAGGCGATCGCTTAATCACGGTCGATCATGCCTATAGCCATTTTCGCGTGACGTTGATTGTCCATCACTGTTGTCATCTGTCGGGTGTCCCCCAAGCTTTGGAATGCGACGAAATCCGTTGGGTAACGCTAGAGGACATTGACCAGTTTCCGTTTCCCAAGGCGAATACTCAGATTATTGGGGCATTGCGTCAAGAGGCTGAGAGGATGTAGATGTAACTGCTTGAAACTGGAAGGGCTGACGAATGCAGGGCGGCGGAAATATAGCAACCGCCATAGCGGTTAGGACACATTATTTATGTAGAGACCGTCCATGTTTTGTCTCTACTTTGTGTTTGCGGGAGAGCTTTATAAAGCTTGTATGAAGTAAGTCTATAGGCGTACTCCTTTAGTTGTATGATTTTTTCTTATAGTTTTTGGATTGATAGCTTGGATAAAGTCGCTGGGATCAGGAGAATGTGTCAAATTAGATGTCCTCTCAGTAAGGAAGTAAGTAAGCGTTGAGATTCTGAACGAGATGAAGCTATGTAAAGAAGTCAGGCACAATTGAATCGGAAGCGCTCAACTGTAAACCCGGTCGCCTGTGCTATCGCTTCGACCCTATCCATCACTGCTTATGCTCCCATCCCGTTCATCTTCAAACATCTGTCCAGCGATTTCCTTGTGTTTAAGAGGTTTCCGCTCCCGCTAAGTCGGATTCATTTCTGAGCAATATTTAGCTAATCAGAATCCACTTTTGTTTCCCGTCAAAATAAGTAGTCGGACATCAATCAAGTGAATTTTATTAAGTTTTATAAAAATCTCCAATCGGTGCGCTTTCAGTGATCAAGTATTTTTACAAAGACTAATAAAGTATAGTTAAGTTTTATCCGAATGCTTAATAGCTATAGCTTATCCTACTCCACAAATTCCATGTCCTCTTCTTGCCTGCGTCGTTGAGCGCCGACATTAGGGGCATCTGAGTTTCCTCCAGCCAAGATTTAATATAATTTTTAATTATAAATCCAGAATATGAAGATTCAGTAAAGTCGGTCTTCAAGTCTAGAGAAATTCTAGTAATGCATGTTATTTATATGTGACAGGAGAATTTAATCGAGGTCAAGATTTGTATCTCCTAGAGAGAGTGTGAAGATTGTTTGCTCTCCATATTACCACCGATAACTGTAAATTATTGATAAGTATCGACCTAAACAAGGAGCAAGAAATGTTTTTGATTAACCAAAAACCTCTGAGGAGAGTAAAAAAACGCTCGACTAAGAAAAGTCGCTTTCGTAAAAGGACGGTATCTGGCTCAAAAAAAAGCCCTCCTCAGATGAATGTCCTATTACTCGCCCCCCACCCCTTTTACCAAAACCGGGGTACACCCATTGCCGTGAACTTGGTTTTAAGGGTGTTGTCTGAACGAGGAGACCAGGTTGACATGGTGACTTATCCAGAAGGACGCGATATTGAGTATCCCAACGTAACCATACACCGGACGCCACGGCTACCCTTTGTTCACCACATTAGACCGGGTTTCTCCTGGAAGAAATTAGTTTGTGATTTTTTCATGATTTTTAAAGTCATCGGTTTGATTTCCCGGAAGCGCTATGATTTGGTTCATGCCGGAGAGGAATCGGTCTTTATTGCTTTAATGTTGAATCTATTCTGCAAGCTTCCCTATGTATATGATATGGACTCGTCCCTAGCGCAGCAGCTTATCGAAAAGTATCCAAAGTTAACATTGCTCAATTCATTTTTGAATTTTTGTGAACGAGTAGCGGTGCAAAAGGCGGCGGTTGTTGTGGCAGTTTGTCAGGCATTAGCGACTGATATTCAATCCTACCAGCCCAAAAATGTGGTCGTTATCCCCGATATATCGTTGTTAAGTTGAACGGAGATTTAGTCAAAAGGGTGGTGTATGCAAATGCAGAGTAATTTGAGAACTGAATTAGGAATTAACCATGTACTGCTAATGTATGTGGGAAATCTGGAAACGTATCAGGGGGTGGATCTCCTCCTGGAAAGTTTTGCCTTGACTTTAAAGAAAAATAAGTTAGCTGATTTAGTCATTATCGGTGGAGAGACGTCTGACATTCAGAAGTACAAGCAGCAGGCTAAACGGCTTGGCATCTTAGAAAACGTCCATTTTTTGGGACCTAAACCCGTTGATGATCTAGGGGTATATCTAGCCCAGGCGGATATTGTCGTCTCACCTAGAGTCAAAGGGAAGAATACACCGATGAAACTCTATTCTTATCTACACAGCGGCAAAGCCTTACTAGCGACGGATTTGCCCACTCACACCCAGGTGCTGAATAGCCAAATTTCCCTACTTGCAGCACCCAAGTCTCAAGCTTTTTCCCAGGGAATGCTACGTCTGATTGATGATCCCGATTTACGGCTCAAACTGGGTAGCACAGGAAAAGCATTTATCGAACAGAATCATACCTATAAAGTGTTTTGTCGAAAATTCAATCTTCTCTATGATTGGTTGTATGCAGGATTAGTGGAGGGTGCAGCCGGAGCGTTAAGCGTAGAAGCTTAGTTAATCACAATCAGGGTAAGGAGCATCATATCATGAAGAGAAACCTGCTCAATTTAACCAGAAACACATACGACTTACTGATCATTGGCGGTGGTATCTATGGCGCTTGCATCGCCTGGGAAGCCAGCTTGCGGGGTTTATCCGTGGCGTTGGTTGAGAAAGGGGATTTTGCCTCAGCCACCTCTGCTAACAGCTTAAAGACGATTCATGGGGGATTGCGATATCTGCAAAACGCTGATTTTCGGCGTATGCGGGAATCGATTCGGGAACGCAGAACCTTATTCCGGATTGCGCCTCACTTAATCCACCCACTCCCAGTTTTGATTCCCACCTATGGACATGGGATGAAGGGAAAAGAAGCCTTGAGTCTGGCACTGGCAGTGAATGATATGATTAGTTGCGATCGCAACCAACTCGATGATCCCCAAAAACATATTCCCAATGGTCGTGTCATTTCTGCCCAAGACTGTCAGCAGTTGCTTCCAGGTATTCCCGACGAAGGGTTAACCGGGGGCGCACTCTTCTATGATGCTCAAGTCTACAACTCAGAACGACTTCCCCTCTCATTTCTCCAGTCTGCCGCACAAGCGGGTGCAGATGTCGCCAACTATGTGGAAGGGATTGGCTTTCTTAAAGAAGGGAATCGCATCACGGGTATCAAAGCCAAAGACACCCTCACCGGGGATCACTTGGACATCCACGCCAAAACCGTCATCAATACCAGTGGTCCCTGGATGAATCAAGTTCTGGGTTGGCTTGAGGGAGAGTCACCATCTGTTAATGTGCCTTTGGCTAAAGCGGTTAACCTCGTCACTCGTCCCCTATTCCAAACCTATGCCGTAGGAATTTCTAGCACTAATAGCAATAGTGACCCCAATGCCATCCTGAATAAAGGGAGTCGCTTCCTATTTATTGCCCCTTGGCGAGGCAAATCAATCATCGGTACTTCCTATACAGTTTGGGAGGAAGAACCCGATAATTTACAGGTTACCGCAGCAGACATTCAAGACTTGCTGGATCAGATTAACCAGGCATACCCACCCGCCAATCTCACACCCGAAGACGTTGATTTTGTCCATGGGGGACTATTGCCCAGAACCGGAGTAGATTCCCACACCGGAGAACCCCTACTGGAAAAACAGTATCACATCCACGATCATGCCCGTGAAGGATTGCCGGGACTCCTATCAATCATTGGTGTGAAGTATACCACCGCCAGAGATGTGGCGGAAAAGGCAGTAGACCAACTGTTTAAATCCTGGGGACAAAAACCGCCAAAATCGGTTTCTGATATCACTCCCATTTATGGTGGAGAAATTGAACGGTTTGATACCTTTTTGCAAACGGCGCTGACGAATTCCCCTGATGGATTAACTGAGGAAACCATGCGCCGTCTTGTTTATAATTATGGGTCTGCCTATCCGGATATACTTGAGTCCCTAGAAGGCAATCTTAACCAGCAGCAAGTGCCAGTGGATGAGTTGGCAGTTCTCAAAGCCGAGGTGATTCACGCCGTCCGCGAAGAAATGGCTCAAACCTTAAGTGATGTGATATTTCGGCGCACAGAACTGGGTAGTGCTGGCGTTCCCGAACCTCACATTCTCAAGCATTGTGCCGAAACCATGGCAACAGAATTGGGTTGGAGTCTCACCCGAATTGAACAAGAAATACAAGCGGTGAAGGAGGTTGATCAGCATCGATTTCTAACCGTAGTATAAATCGTTAGAACTCAAAATTTATCTCCTGTTTAACCTATGCCATCTCCCATTGCCCACGCTGTTTCCGGATATGTCTTTGCCAAGTTTTTACCTTTGACTCAGCCCAGAATCTCTAGGCGCAGGCGGTGGGAACTCCTATGTTTGTATCCGGTTTTTGTAGCTATCGTTGCTGACCTAGATTTTATTCCTCAGATCATCACTGGAGAATCAT